>CAZJUL010000038.1:7843-8573 GCA_964549095.1 uncultured Elusimicrobiaceae bacterium | reverse complement strand
CCCCCGAAGATGACGACGAAAGCCGAGAACAGGATGAACTTCACCAGGCGCCGCTCTTTGAACGGCGCCAGCCAGCCTTTTAACTGACCGGTTGCCAGGCCGAAAACCGTCAGGCCCGCCACGGCCCACGCCTGCCGGATGAAGGTCGCCTCCAGTGCGGGAAGCTCGGCCACGCCCACCTTGGCCAGTATAATGCTGAAGGCCGTGCACAAGGTCGCCAGCAGAGAATAGAGGATGCCGGGCACCGCCTTGTCGCGGGCTTCGGGGGGGAACCGCTTCCAAAGCACCAGGGCTATGCCGGCGAAGACCAGGCAAGAGCCGGCCCAGGCCGCGGCCGAGGGCCGCTCGTGAAGCAGTACCAGCGCCAGCACTATCGTGACCACCGGGCAGACCAGGCCCATCAGCACGGTCAGCTTCGGGCCGAGGTACATCAGCGCCCGGAAGAACAAGATCCCGCCCAGCGCCACGCCCAGCAGGCCGCTGGCGCCGAGCGTGAGGGCGGTGCGCAGGTCCGCGGGCGCCGCGCCCGACGCCGCCAGCGCGGCCGTCAGGTAGAGCAGCCCCACGCCGCAGTTGGCCAGCACCATCCCCGCCGGCGAAACCTCTTCGCCTATTTTCCTGAAAAGGATGGAGCTGTAAGCCCAGGCCGCGGCCGAGCCGAGGGCCGCCAGGCAGCCGATGGTCCAGTTAAGATCCACGCGCCCCCCGCCGGTTTTTTATCGCGGTTTTC
>CAZJUL010000038.1:0-7833 GCA_964549095.1 uncultured Elusimicrobiaceae bacterium | reverse complement strand
CCGCCCCCGCAACCGGGGCGGCCCGGGCGCCTACAGGAGCCGGCGCGTCTTATGTTATAATAATTATTCGGACAATGCTCCGTTTTTCAACTTACAAGACTTCAGGAGGGTTCGGTAATCCCCGGCATACTATGACAATTCATATCTTCGCTTCCCTTTTTGCCCTTCTGCCGGCGCTGCTCGCCGGCCCCGCAGCCGCGCAGACCGAAAACAAGGTCCTCTGCGACGACCTGAAGCTGCCCTTCTTCCGCGTCACCTGCGACGAGGACAAGAATTGCTCGGCCGGCCCCGGGCGCGCGGAAAGCCTGGCGCGGGAATTCCCGGTCCCGAAAACCTCCGGCCTGACCACGCTTTTCATCTTCGGCGAGTCGGCGGCTACGCTGCTCGGCGACGGCGAGGTCCTGGCGGAAACCGCCCCCGGCCTCAAGATGATAAACTGCGGGATGAGCGGCTACGAGAGCTGGCGCATCTCCGGGGTTTTCAGGGAGGCCCTCCAGTATAAGCCCGACCTGGCCGTACTGCTGAGCGGCAACAACGAAGAGGGCGGCTATAACTGCAAGGGCTTCGCGTTCAAGCTGCGCAGCCGCTACCGCTCGACGCTGGAAAAGCTTTACACCTGGAAAACGGGCGCGGAGACCGCCCCCTTCAGGGCCTCTTTAAGGCTGCACAAGCAGCGCCTCTCTGCGATGGCGGCGGAAGCTAAAAAGCGGAAGACGCCCCTTATCCTGTGCACCCTGCCGGTAAACCTCGCCGGCGCGCCGCCCTCCGGGACCCCGCCGCTGGACAACGAAGCTTTCGCGGCCGGCCTGGCCGCGTTCGAGCAGAAAAAGTACGAAAAGGCGGCCGGCCTGTTCACGGAAAGCCTGAAGGGCGACCCGCGGAACCCCTTTCCTAAATTCTGGCTGGGCAGGTCGTTAGAAGCGCTCAAGCGGTTCGAAGAGGCGAAGGGCGCCTACCTGCAGGCGCTGGAAGCGGACCCGAGGCCCGGCCGGACCTCTCCGGCCAGGAACGAGATGATAAGGGATCTCGCGGCCAAAGAGGGCGCGGGGCTTTGCGACCTGGAGCGGGCATTTTACGGCGTCTCCCGGAACGGCATACCGGGCGCCGAGCAGTTCTCCGACGCCGCGTCCTGGCGGCCTTTCTACAACGGCCTGGTCTGGGACGAGCTCCTGAAGACCGCCGACGGGATGGGGCTGGCCGCTTTCAAGGACCTGCCGTCGTATCCGCCCTCCCAGATACCGCCGGAAGAAGAGCTGAAAAAAGATTTTTCCAACGCGCTGGCCGAGATCGAGATCTTCGCCTCCGCTTCCCCCGCCGCCGCCTCCCCGTCCGCCGGCTTCCTGTGCGAAAAGGCCCTGGCGGGGATAGCTTTCATGGAATCCCGCTGGCCCGGCTCGCTCGAGAAGACGGCCCTGTCCGAAGAGGCTTTCAGGAATATGTTCATCAGCAGCGCCTGGTCGGCCGGGACCGCTTCCCGCCTTGAACAGCTGCGGCCGCAGTTCCTGGCGCACCTGGCCGAGGCGCAGCGGCGCCGCGGCAACTTCGCCAAGGCCCTCTCCCTGGCGGAGCGAGCCATAGCTGCGGACCCAGACAGGCTTTATTTCCGCCCCGTAAAAGCCCTGGCGCTGGCCGGGCTGGGCAGGAAAAAAGAGGCCGAAAAGGAATTGTCCGCTCTTTGCGCCGCGCCCGCGCTCAAGAGCAGGGCCCGCGCCCTGGGGCTGGCGTACGGCCTGTCGCTTCCCGAAGCGGGAACAGCGCCCGCCGCGGCCGCGGATTCCAAGAAGCTGGCCGACGACGGTACCGAAAAGCTGCGGGCGGGTGACCCGGCCGCGGCGGAAAAGCTGCTGGCCGGCGCCGTGAAGCTGAACCCTTCCAACGCGGAGGCCTTTTTAAGCCTGTGCTCCGCGCAGTTCGCGCAGAAGAAATTTCCCGCGGCGCTGGAAAGCTGCGACTCGGCCCGCTGGGGCGCGGAGGCCTATTACCCGGCCGCAAAACAGACGCTGGTAAGCGAAGCGTCCTATTTAAAAGCCCAGGTGCTGGGCAAAATGGGGCGGACGGCCGCCGCCGGCGAAGAGCTCAAAAAATCTTTGCAGGACCCGCCGGCAGGCTGGAAGAACCTGGAAGCCGCGAAAGCTGAGCTGGAAAAGACGGATAAGAAGTGAACCGCGGGGGGAGGAGGGGAAAATGAGCCATACTGAAGAACTGGAAAAAATGGAACCGGGCTTCGGCCTGGACGAAGCGGTGGCCGAGGCGCAGCGCTGCCTGCTCTGCCACGACGCGCCGTGCTCCAAGGCCTGCCCGGCCGGCACGGACCCGGGCGCGTTCATCCGTAAGCTGCGCCTGCGGAACCTGACCGGCGCCATACGGACCATCCGGGAAAACAATATTCTGGGCGGCTCCTGCGGGGTGCTCTGCCCCGCGTCCCGCCTCTGCGAAAAAGAATGCAGCGCAACCGGCATTGACCGGCCCGTCAGGATAGCCAAACTCCAGCGCTTCCTTATCGAGCACGCGTGGAAGACCGGCTTCAAGGTGCTGGAAAAACCGGCCGGCCCGGCTAAAGACAAGGTGGCCGTGGTCGGCGCGGGGCCCGCCGGCCTCAGCTGCGCCGCTGAGCTGGCCAGGCGCGGCTACCGCGTAACCGTTTTCGAGGCCCCGCCCGAGCCGGGCGGCGTGCTGCGCTACGGCGTGCCCGCCTTCCGCCTGAACGCTGAATTCCTGAACAAGGACCTGGCCGAGCTGGAGACCCTGGGCGTGGACTTCAAATTCTCCGCCCCGCTGGAAGGCCTGGGCGCGGTGGAGCGCCTGCTGGACGACCACAAGGCCGTTTTCATCGCTATCGGCGCGTGGAAACCGCTGCGCCTCAACGCCCACCAAAAAGAGATCAAGGGCCTTTTCACCTCCGTGGAGTTCCTCGCGGCCCTCCGGCAAGGTTCGGAAGAGACCCTGTTCGCCGGCAAATTCTCGGAGGCCGCCAAGGCCGTCCGCGGCAAGACCTGCGCGGTGATAGGCGGCGGCTCCGTGGCCATGGACTGCGCTCGCTCGGCCCTGAAGCTGGGCGCCAAGGACGTCTATGTCCTCTACCGCAGGAGCTATTCGCAGATGCCGGCCGAGGAAGACGAAAAGCAGGCCGCCATGAACGAGGGGGCGCATTTCCTGCTGCTGAACCAGCCGGTGGATTACATCGCCGACAAGGACGGACACCTTAAGGGAATAAAGCTGGTCAGGACCCAGCTCGGCGGGAAAGACCCCTCAGGCAGAAGGAAGCCCGTAGAGATACGCGAGAGCGGCTGGACTTTGGAAGCGCAGTGCGCCATCGAGGCGATAGGCAACGCCCCGGACGACAAGGCCCGCAAGCTCTACCCGTCCATCGCTGTGAACAAGGGCGGCCTGATACTGGCCGACGAGAAGCACGGCCGCACCACCGGCAGGGGCGTCTTCGCCGGCGGCGACATAGTCCGCGGGCCGGACCTGGTGGTGCGCGCGGTGCGCGACGGAAAGACCGCGGCCGCGGCGATAGCGGACTACCTGGAAAAGAAGCGCGTCAAGCAAATCATCACCAGGAAACCGGGGACTGTCCCCTTTACCGGCGAGCAAAGCGAGCGGTAGAAGGGGACTGTCCCCTGCACTCTAGCTGTTAAAGCCTTTCTTAAGGAAAAGATATGACGAAAAAACCGGACCTCTCCGTAACCTTCTGCGGCAAGAAATTCGTGAACCCGTTCATGCTCTCCTCTTCGCCCGTCTCGAACAGCGCGAAGATGATAGAGCGCGCCTTCGAGGCCGGCTGGGGCGGCGTGGCCTACAAGACCGTGGTCACGGACCGCGTGCCGATAATCCATCCCTCGCCCAGGATGCACCCCTACAATTACGGCGCCCAGCGGCTGGCCGGCCTGCAGAACGTGGAGCAGACCACCGACCGCGGCCTGCAGCCGAACCTCAAGGACATCGCCTACCTGAAGAAGAAATGGCCGGACCGCGTGGTGATGGCCAGCATTATGGGCTTCGCCAACCAGGAATGGGCGGACCTGGCCAAGGCCTGCACCGACGCGGGCGCGGACATGCTGGAGCTTAATTTTTCCTGCCCGCACATGACGGTGGAGGGCTCCGGCTGCAAGGTGGGCCAGGCCGACGACCTGGTGGAAAAATTCACGGCCACGGTAAGGAACGTGACGAAGTTGCCCCTGGTGGCCAAGATGACGCCCAACCTGGCCGATATGAACGAGCCGGCAATGGCCGCCAAGCGCGGCGGCGCCGACGCGATCTCCGCCATCAACACCGTGAAGGGGATGTCCGAAATAGGCCTGGACGATTTCGTCCCGAAGCCGAACGTGTTCGGCAAGGGCGCCATAAGCGGCTATTCCGGCCCGGCGATAAAGCCGATAGGCCTGCGGTTCATCGCCGAGATGGCCGCCAACAAGAAGTTGAACCTGCCGCTGTCCGGGATGGGCGGCGTGGAGACCTGGGTGGACGCGCTGGAATACATACTGGCCGGCGCCACCACCGTGCAGGTCACTACCGGCATCATCCATTACGGCTACCGGATGGTGGGCGATATGATAGAAGGCCTTTCGGATTACATGGTTCAGAAGAACGTCAAACACGTCTCCGAGCTGGTCGGAAAAGCCATACCCTACCTGCACGAGACCGGCGAGTTCGACGTGAAGCGGCAGGGCATCAGCCAGTACGATATGGACCGCTGCGTGGGCTGCGGCCAGTGCTACCTGGTCTGCCGCGACGCCGGCGGCGAGGCGCTTGAGTGGGACTCGAAGAAGCGCAGGCCGAAGCTGAACGACGACAAGTGCCTGAGCTGCATGATCTGCAGCTTCGTGTGCCCGGTCTCGGGCCTGATAACCTACAAGGAAATGCCCGCCGACTGGAAGCGGAAAGAGACGGTCACCCTCGGCTAGAAGCACGGCCGGAACCGGGGACTGTCCCCTTTACCGGCGAACGCAGTGAGCGGTAGAAGGGGACTGTCCCCTGCACAACAGAAACTGACAACGATATCGGAGAAAACAATGGCCTTAAAAACAAGAGAAGATTACCTGAAGTCCCTTAAAGCGATGCGCCCGAACATCTACAAGTTCGGCGAGCTGATAAACGACGTGACCGCCCACCCCGCGACGAAGCGGGTGGTGGAAAGCCACGCGCGCGCCTTCGACGCCTCGCACGACCCGCAGTACGCGCAGGATTTCACGGCGGTCTCCACCTTCACCGAAGGCGAGAAGATACACCGCTGGACCTCCATGATGGAGAGCCTGGAAGAGATCATGGCCAACGCCAGGATGAAGCGGTGGATGTACCGCTTCACCGGCAGCTGCACCGGCGGCGTCTGCGTGGGCTGGAACGCGCAGAACGTGATGTGGAACGTGACGGCGATGATGGACAAGGAATTCGGCACCAATTACCAGGAGCGCCTGAAGAAGTGGATACTCCACAGCCAGAAGAACGGCCTGGTGGTGGCCGGCGCGCTGACCGACGCCAAGGGCGACAGGTCTCTTAAGCCCTCCCAGCAGGCTAACCCGGACAGCACCCTGCGCATAAAAGAAGTGCGCGAGGACGGCATAGTGATCAGCGGCATGAAGGCCATGATCTGCGGCGTGGCCGCCTCCAACGAGATCTTCCTGCTGCCCGGCGGCGCCTACAGGGAAGAGGACAAGGATTTCGCGGTCTGCTGCGTGGTCCCGCGCGACATACAGGGCCTGACCATAATCGAGGCCCGCAGGCCCAGCGACACCCGCGAGAGCGAGGCGGGCTTCGACGTGCCCGAGACCGGCATCACGCAGGGCTTCCTGTTCTTCAAGGACTGCTTCGTGCCGAACGACCGCGTCTTCATGCGCGGCGAGGTTAAGTACACCGGCAAGATTATAGAGTATTTCACGGCCAACTACCGCGCCTGCATCGGCGCCTGCGTGGCCGGGCAGGGCGACGTGATGATTGGCGCCGCCGCGCTGATGGCCCGGACCAACGGCCTGGCCGCCGGCACTTTCTCTGGCAAGACGGTGGAGATGGCGGTCAACAACGAAACCACCTACGCCATGGGCATCGGCTCCATGGCCCTCGGCAAGAAAGGGGCCGGCGGGATGTGGATCGCCGATTCGCTGACCGCCCACGCCAACAAAGTGCACGTGGCCACCCTGCCTTACGAGACCAAGCGCCTCTGCCAGGAAATAGGCGGCGGCATAGTGGAGACCGGCTGCTTCCCGTCGGCCAAGGACTTCAACGACCCGCAGCTGGGCGGCATGGTGCAGGCCGCGCTCAAGGCCTCGGATAAGTACAGCGCGGAATCCCGGGCGCGCGCGGCCCGGCTTTCCGAGTGGCTGACGCTGGGCGCGGGCGTGCCCGGCTGCATGCACGGCGGCGGCTCGCCGGACGGCGCGCGGCTGGTGGTCAGGGCGCTGACGCCGGTGGACCAGTTCGCCGACTACGCGCGTAAGATAGCCGGCATCACGGAAGCGATCCCGGAACCGGAAAAGAAGAAGAAATAGTGGAGCGGGTGGCGGCGGGATCCTGAAAAGACAGGACCCGCGAACCCAAACATTACAGGAGGATAACAGCATGGATTTCGCAATGACGCCGGACAACGAGAGCGTTCGCAAGATGGTGCGGGAGTTCGCCGAGAAGAAGCTGGCCCCGACCATAGCCGAGCGCGACGAGAAAGAGCTTTTCGACCGCGGGATATTCGACGAGATGGGTAAACTGGGCCTGATGGGCATACCGTTCCCCGAGAATTACGGCGGCAGCGGCATGGATTATATCGCCTACGCCATAGCCATGGAAGAGATCTCGCGGGTGGACCCGTCCACCGCCATCGGCATGTCGGTGCACACCTCGCTCTGCGCCGGCTCCATCCTCCAGTTCGGCACCGAAGAGCAGAAACAGAAATACCTTGTGCCCCTGGCGCAGGGCGTGAAACTGGGCGCCTTCGGCCTGACCGAGCCTAACGCCGGCACGGACGTGGCCGCCGGCGCCACCATCGCGGTGAAGGACGGCGATTCCTACTTTCTGAACGGCACCAAAGTCTTCAACACCAACGGCGGCGAAGCGGAAGTGGAACTTATCTTCGCCAAGACCAATAAGGAAGCCGGCCTCAAGGGTATGAGCGCTTTCATTCTAGAGAAAGGCTCCCCTGGCCTGAGCTTCGGCAAGAAAGAAGTGAAAATGGGCATCCGCGCCGCGGTACAGCGCGAGGTAGTGATGGTCGACGCCAAAACCCCCGCCGCCAACCTGCTGGGCAAAGAAGGCGACGGCTTTAAGATAGCGATGACGGCGCTGGACGCCGGCCGCATAGGCATAGCGGCGCAGGCCACCGGCATAGCGCAGGGCGCGCTGGAAGAGGCCATCAAGTACGCCAAGAACCGGATACAGTTCGGCAAACCCATCGCCACCCAGCAGGCCGTCAGCTTCAAGCTGGCCGATATGGCCTCCAAGGTCGAGGCCGCGCGCCTGCTGACGCTGCGCGCCGCTTTCCACAAGGCCAAGGGCCTGCCGTTCTCCAAGGAAGCCGCTATGGCCAAGCTGGTCGCCTCCGACGCCGCGATGTCCGTCACCACGGACGCGGTGCAGGTGTTCGGCGGCTACGGCTACAGCCGCGAGTACCCTGTGGAGCGGATGATGCGCGACGCGAAGATCACGCAGATCTACGAAGGCACCAGCGAAGTGCAGCGCATGGTCATAGCCGGCAGCATACTGCGGTAAGCCCCCCACACAACAAAACCCTGGAGCTTCTAACGCTCCGGGGTTTGTTATTATTATGGGTTCGCGGGTCTTGTCGGCGGTTTGGTTCGTCAGGCACGGCTCGCCACACCGTGGCTCGCCTCCTCACTCAGCCCTCGCGCT
>CAZJUL010000037.1:12007-14659 GCA_964549095.1 uncultured Elusimicrobiaceae bacterium | reverse complement strand
TTCGACATCAAGGCCGGAATGCATGAAAGGGCAGAGCATGGCGGCCTTGATGTCGAAGATCCTGAGCAGCTCGGCCACTGCTTCTTCGGGGACGGAGGAAAGGTCCTCCAGCCGCACTATTTCGGTGTCGCCGGCGGCCTTGTCGAAAACCCCCCATTTGTAGGAGGTCATCAGCTTGGGGTCGGTCTTGAAATTCTTGAGATAGTTGACCAGCTTCCACCGGCCTTCCTCGCGCTCGAAGACCAGCATGGAGCTGTCCGGGAACCGCTTGTGCAGCTTCAGCAGGTAATAGTTGGTGATGTCGTTGTAATGCTCGGCGGAATCCGGGACATAGATGTGGTCCAGCACTTCGCGTGAAAAAGAGGAAAAGCCCTCGAACGCCTCCGCGATGTCGCCGCTCCTGGCCTCGAGCGGCAGCACGAACCTGAACTTGATGTACCAGTAGGCGGCGAAAGCGAGGACGGCGCCGATCACCAGGGAGACCACGAATTCGTTCATAGCAGGTCCATCAGCGTTTTCACGTAGGCGGCCTGGGATTTTATGCTGCCCGCGGGTATCCAGGCGCCCTTTACGAGGAAGCTGTCGAGTATCTTAAGCGTTATGTGCCGGAACCCGGCCTCCTGAGTGCCCAGCGCCGACGCCGGCTGCGGACCCAGGATTATGACCCCGTTGGCGTTCCTTTCGCTGGCGAAATTGCCTATCTTGAAATTTATGCCGTAAAGCTCGTCCGGGTCGTATTCCTCCAGGAAGACCTGCTGCCACTCTATCCTCAGGGACAGCTTCTGTATCCTTTCCTGCAGCTTGAGCAGCACGAACTTCGCCTCGTCGGCCATGCCCTTGGGGTAGAACATCCCCCACTTGAACCAGGAGTCCTTGACGGGCGGGTTCCAGGCGCGCGCCTCGTCGCTCTCGCCGGAGGAAAGGGCGCCGCCGACGGCGGTTTCGCTCAGGCCCAGCAGCATGTCCAGCAGCTGGGAGTGGGTGAGCTGGGTAGAGGAGTTCACCATGAATTTTTCCAGCTTCCTCATGCTTTCCAGCAGCTTCACGGCCTCGCCGAAAGGCATCGACTTGGCGGCGAAGACGCTGGTGATCTCGTCGTCGGAAAGCTTGACGTCCATCCCCTGCAGGAGCTGGTTCAGTATCACCTTGTAGCTGGACGCGGCCGGCGGCTTCAGGTCCACCATCCAACCCTGCGTGAACTGGAAGCCCGCGCCCTCCTCCAGACCGCCCAGCGACTTGGGCGGGAACACGGAGGTGACGACTATCTGCTTGTTGGCCGTCATGAACTCGTTCAGCCACTTGGAGATGTACGGCTTGTTGGCCTCGGTCAGCATCAGCAGGTGTATATCGTCTATGATCAGGGCCTTCACCTTGGAGATGGTGTCGGCCAGGCGCTTTATGCTGCCCTCCCTGACGGCCATGTCCACGCCCTTTGACAGCTTGATGCCGTCGGTGACGAAGATGTTGCTCTGGCCGATGGAGGAGGAAAGCCCGTAGGAAATGGAATGTATGAAATGCGTCTTGCCGGTGCCGGGCACGCCGAAGATCAGCAGCGGGTTGTAGATCATGCCGGGGTTCTCCACCACGGCCATCGCGGCCGCGTGGGCGAACCTGTTATGGGAGCCGGACACCAGGGTCTGGAAGCTGTAGGTCGGGACGAGCGGCAGCTCCACCGACCACTTGGACTTGCCTATCCTGGTGCTGGTACCGGGCTTGATCTCCGCCGGCTTGGGCGCTTCCGCCGGCTTTTCCTCGGGTTTCGGCTCGTCTTTTTTCACTGCCTGCGGAGGGCCGTGCGGCATCATCCTGCCGCTCTCCGTCTTGGCCTTTTCTTCCGGCGGCGCGGCCTGGGGCGCGGGCTGCGCCGGCGGGGGCGCTTTCGCCTGCGCCTGCGGAGCCGGGACCGGCGCTGGCGCCGGGGCCTGGAACTGCGGCTGCGGCGCGGGGGCGGGAGCGGGTTGCGGAGGAGGCGTGCGGACAGGCTCCGGGGCCGGCGCGGGCTGGGGCTGTACGGGAGCCGGGGCCTGGGGCGCCGGCTGGGGCTGGACTTTCGGGGCCGGCGCGGGCGTCCGGATCTGGGGCTGCGAGGTGGTCAGCTTAAGTTTGGGTTTCGGGAGTTCGAAAGGTTCCGGCTCGGCGGCCGGCGGCGCCGCCCGGGGCGGCGTCTGCTCCGACGGCTTGCTCAGTTCCGCCGCCAGGGCCTTGATCTTGGCCATCGTGTCCAGCTCCAGCTGCGACAGGTAGATCAGGAAATTAAATTCCCCGGCGTTCTTTTCCGGGCGGGAACAGAGGCTGCCCAGCTTCTTGACGATCAAAAAAATATCCTTCATCTCCCCTTTGATGAGGAGCTTATGCCTTCCCGGGTTCTTTTCGCTCGGGGCCGGCGCGATATCCCATTTTTTGATCATACTTGAAGCTGGCTGCGGCTTTCGCCGGTCCGGCGGAGCGGCGAGGTCCTCCGCGCTCTGCCCGCCCGGGCCCGCGTTTTACTTCAGGATAAGTTCCGTGACCACGTCCAGCATCGCGGAATGGCTGAAGGACTCCCTCTGCACGTGCTTGAACAGCAGGCCGGAGGAAGTCAGCGCGTTCTCTATCTCGTAGACGGTCTCCTGCGGTATGGCTCCCACGCACAGGAGGCCGTTGGCCTTCGCG
>CAZJUL010000037.1:0-11997 GCA_964549095.1 uncultured Elusimicrobiaceae bacterium | reverse complement strand
GCGTCGGTAGCCATCTGCAGCACGAAGTTGCCGTTCATGCCCACCTCGCACGGCTTCACGAAAGCCCGCTTGATGAACATGGGCTTGGACTGGGACTTTGCGCAGATGGCGTCCAGCTCGGCCAGCGTATTGGCGCAGAGGTCCTTGTCTTCCTCGTTGTAAAGCAGGGCCAGCGCGCGCTGGCGGTTCTCGGGGATGGTTTCAGGCATGGCCTTGGCTGAAAGCTCGCCCAGGTCGGCGCGCCGCGTAGTCGCGCCAAAATCCATGCCGGGCTGGAACACCACGGTCTTCTCTTCTTCCGGCTGCTGGGCCGGCGCGTTAACGCTAAGGACCGGATCGGCGCTGCCTAAAACCAGCGAGGGTTCTCCCTGCGGAGCGTTCACGGTGAGCTCGGGGGCGGCGTCGGCGTTGCCCAGCACCAGCGACGGCTCGCCCTGCGGCGGCGTGCCGGAGGGAAGGATCAGCATCGTCTTCTCTTCTTCCGGCTGCGGCGAAGGCGTGTTGACCGTGAGCTCGGGAGCGGCGTCGGCGTTGCCCAGCACCAGGGAGGGTTCGATCTGCGGCTCCCCGCCGGAGGGAAGTATCAGCATCGTCTTCTCCTCTTCCGGCTGCGGCACGGGGGCGTCTATTGAAACGGGTTCTACGGCGTCGAGCGTTCCGATCGTCAGCGGGGCGTCCGCCTGTGGCTCAACCGCCGCGAACGGGGTGTCGGAGTTCACCTGGACCAACGGGGATTCTTCCTGCGGCGCGGGCGCCGGGCCGGCGTCGGCGTTGCCAGGCACCAGGGACGGTTCGATCTGCGGCTCTTCGCCGGAGGGAAGGATCACCATCGTCTTTTCCTCATCAGGCTGCTGGGCGGCGTCGGCGCTGCCGAGCACCAGCGACGGCTCGCCCTGCGGCTCTTCGCCGGAGGGAGGTATCACCATCGTCTTATCTTCTTCCGGCTGCGGAGCGGCCGCCTCTTCCGCCCCGAAATCTATAACCCCGGCCGGGTCCGGAGAGGCTCCGGCGGCGGGGGCGGGCGTCTGCTCCGCCTCTTCTTTTTTAAGGTCCTCTTCTTTAAATTCCACTGTTCCCCCTTCCGCGGCCGGCTGCGCGTCGCCGGGCTGCGCTTCCTGCTGCGCCTGTCCGGGGAGTATCCCCGCGGCGGGCTCCGAATCGATGATCAGGCCGTCGAGACCTTTAATTTCCTCGGCGTAGGCGATCTCGGCCGCGTCCCCCGCCTGTGGAGCGGGGATTTCAGCGGCCGTTTCGGGCTGCACCGGAGCGGCTTCCGATTGTATCTGAACGGCTTCGGCGGCGGGCTCGATGATAACTCCCGCGGGCTCGGCCGTTTCGGCCTGCGGCGCAAAGCTTTCGATCACGGCTTCAGGCTGTACCGGCGCCGCCTCCTGCGCCTGCGGGACGGCCGGTTCGACGGAGGGCGCGGCCTGAGGCGCCGCGCCGCCGCCCTGCGACATCTGCAGCAGCATATCTATGTCCGGAATGCCGAAATCCCGCGTGGCCGCGAAAAGGCTGGCGCCGGCGTGGGCCGCGGCCTCTTTCTTCGCCTCCGGGGTATCGGGTTCGTAGTTCTTGATCAAAGCTTTCTCGAAAGCGGAGCCCGGCTCTTTAGTATCGGAAACCGGCGGCTTTACGGGCTCAGTGGGCGCCGGGGTTTCGGCCGCAGTAACGGGCACAGCCGCGGCAGGTTCCGGCCGGGCGGCGGCAGGCGCTTCTTCCGCGCCGCCGGAGAACATGGATTCGCCGAGGGACTGCACCACCAGCTTGTCGCCGCCTGCCGCGGGAGCGGCAAGCTCCGGCTGTGCCTCGGGCTTCACGACCGCGGGCGCGCTGTCTTTCCCTATTTCCTTGAGGTCTATCATGCGCTCAAAATTCCCGTCCCCCTCCGGGTTTTCAGGGACCGCGGCCTCCTGCGGGAAGCAGGCTTCGGGGACCTGGGCCGGCGCGGCCGCGCCTTCGGGGAGTTTTGCGCCGTCCAGCATCTCGGGCATCTTGTCGAGGATATTGTTCAGGTCCGAAAGGATCTCGTCTAAAGAATCTTTTTTTGTCTCGTCGTTATCAGGCATAACAGGAAACTCCAGGAATGTTCCGTTTTCAGGCCCGCCGGTTCCCGGCGCGGGAAACGGGCCTATCTATATTTTATTATATATAGATATCCGGCGTTCAGCCGGGTTTATTATTGATTATAGCAAGTTGTTTGCGCAAATTTAACGAAAATCTTGCGTTATCCGCGACTTCGAAGTCGGCGTCGGACGCGGAGATCTTCTTCAGCAGGGGAACGGCGGAGGGGCTGGCGGAATAAGACAGGCAGAGAACGGCTTCTTTCCTGACCTTGGCGTCGGCTCGTGCGCGGCGGCGAATTCCAGCCTGCCTTTCAGGTCGGACTGGCCGGACATGGCGGCCAAGAAATAGCCGGCGGATTTTACCAGGTCGTCGCTGTCGTCAATGAAAGCGCGGACGGTCTTCCCGGGCTCCGGCAGGTCCGACGGCCTTATCAAGCCCAGGCCTATCAGGAAACCGGTTTCCATGGCGGCTTCTTTTTTGACCGGCCCGGAAGCGTCGTTCAGGGCCGAGACGAGCCGCGCCTGCAGGGAGGCCAGGCCCGGGACGCCGGCCCTCAGCCACGAGCCCGCGGTCCTCGCCCCTGCCGCCCTCACTTTCCAGTCCGGGTTGTCGAAGGCGGCGAGCGCCGCGGACCGCTCGGCCGCGCCCGGGAATTTAAGCAAGGACAGCTTCTCGAGAGTATGGATGACGCCGTCATCGGAGAAGGCGTGCGCGGCGGAGGGTTTTTGAACCGGGCGGGCCGCCGGCCCGGTTCCGCGCGGGGCGAAATAAAGCCCGGCCACCAGCAGGAGCAGCCCAAGGAAAAGATAATCGAAACCGTTTTTTCGGGCTTCGTTCCGCGGCGGCGCCTCGGGCTTCAGGCCTGAAAGGTCCTTTCCGCAGATATGGCATTTCAGGACGGGCTCCCCGTTCTTGTAGCCGCAGGAGGGGCAGGTCCTCATTGCTCCGCCTCGCCGGCGCAGGCGCAGGCGCAGGCGCCGCCGTCCGCCCCCGTTATGCGTGCGTTCACAAAGCTCCCGCTCTTCAGCTGGCCGGGGAATGCTACGGTGAGGAAATTGGAGGCCAGGCCCAGCGCGCGCCCGTCCTTATTCTTGAGGATCAGCGTCCTGAGCGTCCTGCCGCGCATGGACGCCGCGTACGCCGCGCGCAATGCTTTATCCAGTTCGCGCAGGCGCTCCGAGCGCGCTTTTATCTCCGCCTGCGGTACGCCTTCCAGGGAATATGCCCGGGTGCCGGGCCGCCTTGAAAAGCTGAAGACGTGCAGCCCGGCCAGGCCGCAGCCGCGGATGAACTCCGCGGTTTGGGCGAACTGCTCCGCGGTCTCGCCGGGAAAGCCGGTGATGACGTCGGCGTAAAGCCCGGGGTCCCTGAAATATTTCCTCACCAGACGCAGCTTTTCAAGATAGCCGGCGGTGTCGTAGGGCCGGCCCATCGCCTTCAGCGTACGGTCCGAGCCGGCCTGCATCGGCAGGTGGAAATAATCGCAGAACCTTTCTCCGCCGGCTTTCACCGACTCCAGCAGCCCCTCGGATATTTCCATCGGCTCCAGCGAGGAGAACCTGAGCCTGAAATCCCCCTCCAGCCTGAAAAGTTCTTTCATCAGGCCGGCCAGGCCGAGCCCCGTGGAAGGACATTTATACATCCCCAGCCGCGTACCGCAGAGGACTATTTACCTGAAGCCGTTCGCGGCCAGGCCCGTTATTTCCTCCGCGACCGAGGCCGAATCCTTGGACAGCATCTCGTTGCGGGCCAGCGGCACCAGGCAGTAGGCGCAGCCGCAGTCGCAGCCGTCCTGCACTTTTACGAAGGCGCGGGTGCGGCCGGAAGATCTTTTGACGCGGAAGAAATCCCGCCGGGGCTCGGCGCCGGTAAGCGCGAACGGGATGCTTTCCTTGTCCTTGTTTAAAAAAAGCGAGGCGGCGGGGGCCAGCTCCAGTATTTTCTGCGGGTTCAGCCCGGCCAGGCAGCCGGTCACTACAAGGCGGGCCTTCGGGTTTGAAGCGGCGGCCTTCCTGATGAAGGCCAGCGAGTCGCGGTCGGCGCGTTCGGTCACGGAACAGGTATTGATGACCAGCAGGTCGGCTTCGGCCGCCGAGGCGGCGGCTGGATGGCCGAGCGCGGTGAATTTTTCCGCCAGGCTCTGCGTCTCCACCTGGTTCACCCTGCACCCTACCGTCTTAAAATATACTTTCATTCCTTTATATTCTACCACTTGTGAAACTGGCTGTTGGAGAATTGCCTTGTCCTGAGCGTAAAAAAGCCACGAGTCCGATTTCCGTTATGCGGCGTTCGCCAGATAATCGCGCCGGTCGATACAGGCGTCATAGAACTCACGGTCGAATTTTATCCAATCGGTTTTATCTATTCCCCTGGGGTTACGCACCGTGCGGCTTACCGGGAAGGCTGATGCGATTTTTATCCAACGGGCTTGTTCCCGGGCAATAGCCCGTATCTCCGCCGCCACTTCTGAGAGGTCCTGGTCCTGGCTGAAAACGACGGCCACATCATAAGCTTTAGCATGGGCCGATCTTATGATGTCGATGGCGATACGGACATCGATCCCTTTTTCTTCTCCCACCAGGACCGCCTGTTCAGACCCGTCGGGCAGTTTTACGCGATGGCGCCTGTAACGCAAGCTGCGCTTGAATACTACTATCCCCTGCCGCCCCATAACAGATAGTTTTTGCGCCCAGAATTTATTCCAGAATGGGTCATCCCGGGAATCCGGCACCCCGGTATAAAACCTAGTCCCGGCCAGCGTCCAATTATTGTCGGCGCAGATCTTTTTGGATAAGGCCAGGGCATCGTAGTTCGGAAAGGTATAGCCGAAAGCCTCTTTTGCAGAGTGGTAGAGGTTTTGCCCATCAATAAAAATGACGGCGTTATTTATCACGGGTCCCCCCGCCAGACAAGCCGCCATAAAAAGCATAACCCCGCCCGAGGCCTTTCGGCATGTCGGGCGGGGAGTAAGTATCAATAGTATACATGAAAAATCTCATTTTCGCAATCTTTACCGGCCCTGACAATTTCCCCATACCTGATATAGTGTAAAGGATGACCGCGACAGCATCATGTCGCGGTCGTAAAATATCTCAATTCCCTTTTTAGATCGATTTACAAAGAATAGGAAAAAATCAGGATTCAATTCGGAAAGAGCGGCAGTTCTATTTTCTGGGATAAGTTATCCCGGTCTATTGTGGGGTTTTGCAGGTTGCCGGTGTCTTTAGATACGGCCTTGCTGACATGCGTTTTTAACTCATCCACGCTTATCTTGCCGTTCAAATCCGTGTCCGCAGTCTTATTCGTTAAGGCGTTTATTATTTCCCTGCTGAAAAAACCATTTTTTATTGCCGAGCTTTCATATGAAAGTTCATTACCTCTGGAGGACGAAAAGACTATGGCCCCGGAACGCCTGGCCAAATCATTATAAATGAATCTATCCTTTTCAAGAAGATACCCTCGGCCCTTAACTACTGATGTCCCCCGCGCTGTTCCCGGCTTCCTATATGTTCGGGGCTTAAACCCCCTGGAATCCGCCAAAGTGTAATAATTGGCATAAACGTCCTCATCAAGCTCACCGGACTCACAAGTATCCAACAGGAAAAGCTTTTTCCGAGGTTTTTATCAATGATTGAGTAAGGAAGGAAACGCCGCTGACGCCTTTTATGGAGTGCCGGGAACGGCCGGGGCGGAGACGGTGCTGCGGACCTTATTGCTGGGGAAAGCGCCTTTGGAGGTGGAAGCCTCTACGTAATACCAGTATGCGGCGCCGGGCCGGGCGGAGATATCGCTGAACTGAGTGCCCTGCACCCGGGCGAGCCGCGAGAAATTGGCCGGGGCCTGTCCCGCGGGCGGGTCGTCGCTGGAGCGGTACACCGCGTATTCCGGCGTCTCGTCGGCCTGTAGGGCCGTCCATTCCAGCTCCGGCGGCGCCGAGCCGCTCACTTTCACCGGCGCCAGTATGAGATTTGCGGCCGGGATCGCGGCCAGCCCCTCTTTCGCGGCCTGCGCCGTCGCCTCGTCGGGCTCGTCGGCCAGTAGCGCCTTGTAGATCCCCTTTGCGCGGTCGTAATCAAGGAACTTCGCCCAAAGCTCAGCTATCACGAGGAACGCCTTC
This sequence comes from uncultured Elusimicrobiaceae bacterium, assembly GCA_964549095.1. Taxonomy (GTDB): domain Bacteria; phylum Elusimicrobiota; class Elusimicrobia; order Elusimicrobiales; family UBA9959; genus JAHJSU01. Next base: position 5,813 of record CAZJUL010000037.1, on the reverse strand, counting down.
GTCCTTATCCTCTTCGGGAACAGCGCGGCGAGGTTGTCGTACTGCCGCAGCAGCTCTTTTACTTTTTCCGGATCGTAGCGCTCCCGCGGCGCGTTAAGATCCCCCGCCTCTTTCAGGTTGGCCGTGAAAGCTTCGTTCGCGCGCGCCACCGCTTCCGCGGCGAACCGGGAGCCGGGGCGGTCCTTAAGGAACTGGCTGACCTGGCCGAACTGCCGCCCGATATAGCAGTCGGTGAAGCCCTCGCATTCCCCCCCGGCGTTCAGCTTTGTAAGCTCGTAAGCGGCCTCGTCCGCCTGGGAGGAATCAGGATATTTTACCAGCAGGTGCATGAAATGCTTCCCGTTATAAAGATATCTGTCGCCTATCTCGTCGCGCGCATATTCGCCGGGGCGCTGCTGCGCGTAGGCGGCGTCGCCTTCCGCGCTCTTTTTAAGGCGGCCGAGCTGTAAATACAATTGCGCGCTTTCTTCGGCCGGGGGCCCGCCAGCGAGCGCCTTCTCCGCCGCTTCTATAGCCTGCAAGGGGTCGCCTGTAGAGACGGCCGCCGCGTAGCCGGAAGCCGGGACGGAACTCTCCGCAGTTGCAGCCGCAGGCGCCGGAGGGGCCGGCGCAGCAGGTAGGGCCGCTCCCGCCGCGGCCGCGTATTCCGCCGGGAGGTCGAGCCCCAGTTCCCTGTAAAGCGCGAACGCCGACTCTCTGATCTCTTTATCCTCGTCCTCGAAGAAAACTTTTATCTCTTCGGCCGCCGACCTGGCGTCGGAGCCGCAAAGCCGCATGGCTTCCAGCCACTTTTTCCTGACGCGCAGGTCGTTGTCGCCCAGCAGGGCGCCGAACTGCGCCACGGCACCGGCGCCGCCGTGCGCCGCTATTATGGCCTTGAGCCCCTCTTCCGCGGCCGTCCGCCTGGCCCCTTCCTGCGTGAACCACCGCACCAGCTGGGGCAGCGCTTTTTCCGCCCGGGCACTGTCCGCGGCCAGCAGCTTTTTGGCCCGCGCGGCGCCGAACCTGTTCTGGGGGACCAGCAGCAGGTTTTCCACCGCCTCGTCCGGGAACCAGTCGCCGCCCGGGGGCGCGGCTATGGCCTCCGCCTCCGTGATCTTTGCGTGGTAGCGCGTATCGCGCAGGGACGCCGTTTCCGCCACCTCGGCCCCGAGCTGCAGCCCCGGGAAATCCCCGGCGGGGAGCAGTCCGACGTCCACGGCGAAGACCCTGCCCGGAACGCCGTTAACTTCCAGGACCAGGCTCTTCAGGTATTCGCCTCTTTTCAAGTCCAGCAGGACCAGCCTGTTCAGGTCCGTGGGATAGATCCGCAGTTTCCCGTTGAACCTCCGCTTTAGCAGCACGTTCACGGACAGCGGGGTCCGCACCGGCAGCAGCTGCGGCCTGACATTGAATTCGAAAGACACCAGGTGCTCCGCCCTGTTCGCGCGGACCAGGTCGCAGACCGGCGGCACTTCAGTTTCCGCCGCCGGCGCCGGGGCCGGCTCCTGCGCGGTCGCGCCCCGCGCCAGGGGCGCGGCCGGCCCGTCCTTCGGCGAGCCGCCTTCCGCGAAGCGCCAGTTCTCCAGGGGGAGGACGCAGCCGAACCTGCCGTCGAGGACCGCTTTTACCTGCGGCACGCAGGCGTCCTTTTCAAGGACGTCGTAGACCAGCGGCGCAACGGCCGACCCGGCTGAATCTATGAACCCGTATTTCCCGCCGCTTTTCACGCGGTAGAACCCGCAGGCGGGACCGGAGGCGTCCTCGTAAGGCGTCTCCAGTTTTACCGCGCCGCCGTGATCGATAAAAACGTACCTGCCGTTCTTTTTTACCAGGCACAGATTGTCCAGGCAGGTTTTCGCGTCCTCGAACTCGGGCGTTAGGACCAGCCAGGAGCGGCCGGCGTAGCCGTAGCGGCCGTCCGGGGCGACTACCGGCTGCAGGCCGTCGCGCTCCGCGCCCGCGGACTGCAAAAGCGTTTTTCCCGCCTTGTCTATCCAGCGGCGAGCTGCCGCCTGCGGCGCCCGGGAATAAGCCGCGGCGCCGGGGTATACCGCCACTATGGCCCGGCCGTCGGAAAAGTCCTGCGCCTCGAGGTAGCCCGGCCGTATGGCTATGCGGCCCACCTTGTCGATGTAGCCCCATTTGGAATTCAGCCTTACCGCGGCCAGTCCCTCGCGGAATGGCTGCGCCTCGTCGAAATTATTGGCTATCTCAGGTTTCCCCTTCCTGTTAAGGAACCCCCAGGTCCCGTCTTTCAGGAACGGGGCGAGGCCTTCCCGGAACTGCCCCACGGCTTCGAATTCCGGCTGTATCGCAAAATCCCCGTTCTTATAGATGAAGCCCCATTTGCCTTTTTTTACGGCGGCCAGGCCTTCGCTGAAGTCCCGGGCCTCGTCGAACGAGGGCGCTATCTGAGTGTCGCCGGCGGGATCCGCATAGCCGTATTTTTCCCCGCTCCTGAAAAAGGCCAGCCCCTCCTTGTACTCGGACCTGTCGCGCGCGGCGGGCCTTTCCGTTACGGCGCCGGCGGCGTTTATGGTCACCCACTCGCCGTTAAGCTTTACCAGGGCCTGCCCGCCGGAAAAGTGGTTCCACCCGTCGTACCGCGGCTCAAGGGCCATCCTGCCGGCCCCGTCCAGGTAGCCCCATTTCCCGTGCAGCAGCACCGGGGCCAGCCCCTCGCGGAAATCCTCCGCCCGGTCGAACACCGGGGCTACGGCCGTTTCCCCGGCCGCGTTTTTGAAGCCCCACAGTTCGCCCTCCCGGAAAGGCTTCAGTTCCTGCCCGGGAGAACCGCCCCCGGACACCGGGGAAACCACCCGCAGGTCCTCTTCTTTTACCTGCGGCTCCCCGGCGGCGAAGACCGCCGCGGCGGATAAAAGGAAAAGACAGCCGGCGGCAAGCAGCGCCGGACGGGAAATAAACTTTATCTGTGCCATAGGTCCAAACCCCGGAACAATATATTTGCGGACACGCGCCCGGTCGTCGACCGCGGCACGCGACAGGTAAAATTATAGGAAACCTGTGTTTCTATTTTATTTATTAATTGCGGCGGGAACGCTCAACCGAGGCGGTTGAGGATCACTACGGCAGCGGCCGCCGCGGCGGTTTCGGCGCGCAGCGTGTATTTGCCCAAAGAAAAGAATTTTGCGCCGGATGCGGCGGCGAATTCCAGCTCTCCCTTGGTGAACCCCCCCTCGGGTCCTATGAACACTTTAAGGGCGGCCGCGCCCGCGAGCCCGGGGATAAGCGCTTCGAACCCGTCCGGGGCGTCTTTGACCGCCACCAGCGCGGGCTCCCCGCCCCCCCCGGCCAGCGCGTCGTCGAATTTTTGCGGCTTCAGCAGCTCGGGGAACGCGGCCCGGCCGCACTGCTTGCAGGCGGCCGTCAGGATGTTCCGGAAGCGGCGCTCCTTGTCCTGCCAGGTCTCGAACCAGTCGAACTGCGAGCGGGAGCAGAGCACCGGCTGGAAAGCCGCCACGCCCGCTTCGGTGGCGTGCTCCAGCACCTCTTCCGCGGCCGCCCTGGAGACGGGCGCGAAACAAAGCGTCAGCCGGGTCCTGTAGACCGGCGAATCCAGCCTGGCGCCGATCTTGCCGGTGACCAGGCCGTCCCGGACGCCGCCTATCACCGCGGCGTACCTGTTCCCCCGGCCGTCGAAGATCTCTATGCCGTCGCCGGCCCTTTTACGGGCGGCCTTGGTAATGTGGGCCGATTCGTCCTCGTCCGCGCAGAACACCCCGTCGGAGATCTGGTCGGGCGGTATGTAATATTGAGGCATAATTTACGGGGATAGACCTTGACTGCTGACCTATGATGTCTGAGGCACTTAAGCCGCAGCCGGCAGGAACAGTGTCTTAATACCGCTTATCAAGGTCTGTCCCCAATGCTTTAACCTCATCCCAGAATTTTCTTAAAAAAGCTCTTCTCTTCGTCTTTAGCCGGCGGCGGCTCGTGGCCGAAGGTCCGGCCCAGCTCCTCGAAAAGTTCTTTCTGCTTCTGGGTGAGTTCGTGGGGCACTTCCACGCGCACCCTGACCAGCAGGTCGCCCCGGTTTTTCGCGCCCGGGGCCAGCATCCCTTTATCGTGGACGCGGAACACCTTGCCGTGCTGCGTTCCAGCCGGCACCCTGATGGTGGTCCTGTGCCCCTCTATAACGGGCACGGACGCCTCGCAGCCCAGCGCGGCCTGCGCCACGTTCACGGAGCAGTCGTAGAGCAGGTCCAGGTCCTGCCTTTCGAAATGCGGGTGATGCTTAAGGTGGACCTGTATGTAAAGGTCGCCGGAGCCACCGCCGCGCAGCCCCGCGTCGCCGGCGCCGGACACCCTTAAAGTGGCGCCCTCGTCGGCGCCCTGGGGTATCCTGACGTGCAGGGAAGCGTTCTTTTTCTGCCGCCCCGAGCCGCCGCAGTCCTTGCAGGGCGAAGCCACCACTTCACCCTGGCCGCCGCAGTCGGGGCAGGTCTGGCTGAACGAAAAGAAGCCCTGGGCGTACTGCACCCGGCCCGCCCCGCGGCAGGTGCCGCACTTTTTCAGGCCGGCCTTGCCCCGGGCGCCGGTGCCGCCGCAGGCTTCGCAGACTTCCGTCCTTTCGAAATTGACCGGCACCTTCACGCCGCTGAAAGCCTCTTCCAATGTTATCTCCGCGTCGTACTTGAGGTCCGCCCCGCGCCTGGCGCGCGGCCGCCCGTGGGCGCCGCCGCCCGTAAAAATATTGTCGAAGATGTCCCCGAAGAGGTCTCCGAAATCCCCGCCGCCCGGGAAGCCGCCGAAGCCGCCCGCCCCGCGGCCGCCGCCGGCCTTGAGGCCCTCCACGCCGAACTGGTCGTAGACGCGCCTCTTATCCGGGGTGGAAAGCACCTCGTAAGCCTCGCCGATCTCCTTGAACTGGGCCTCGGACTCCTTGTTGCCGGGGTTGCGGTCCGGGTGGTATTTGAGCGCCAGCTTTCTGAAGGCGGTCTTTATTTCCTCGTCGGAGGCGTTCCTTGCGACACCAAGGGTCCTGTAATAATCGTTGTTGGACATAAGTAAAGGCGCGAACGGCGGAAAAGCATTGGGGACAGACCTTGACTAACCGACCTTAAGGCCCCAAAAGTTAAACCGTTCGCATTTACGCCATCAGGGTCTTAGGGCATAAGAGTCAAGGTCTATCCCCGACATCTCAGCTGCTTTGGCCTGGACTATTCTACTATTTTTTCTCGTCCACGACTTCCGCGTCGACGACATCTTCCTTCTTGCTATCTGTTCCCTGTCCGTCGCCGGGGGCGGCTCCGGGCCCGGGTCCGCCTGAAGCGGGGCCGGCCTTGGCCTGCGCGGCCTTGTAGACGGCTTCGCCGAGTTTCTGGGAGGTCTGCAGCAGGTTATCCTTCGCTTTTTTGAGCTTCTCCACGTCGTCGCCCTTCAGCGCGTCCTTCACCTCGCCGATGGCGCGGTCAACGGCCAGGCGCTCGTCCTGCGAGATCTTGTCGCCGTGCTCTTTCAGGGCCTTTTCGGTGACGTAAAGGACCGAGTCCGCCTCGTTCTTGGCCTCCACCTTCTCCTTGTACTTCTTGTCGGCGTCGGAGAACTGCTCGGCCTGCTTCATGAACTTGTCTATGTCTTCCTTGGACAGCTTGTTCGGCGCGCTGATAGTGATGTGCTGCGCCTTGCCGGTGCCGAGGTCCTTGGCCGAGACCTGCAGTATGCCGTTGGCGTCTATGTCGAAGGTCACCTCTATCTGCGGCATGCCGCGCGGGGCCGGCGGGATGCCGTCCAGGTCGAACTTGCCCAGCGACACGTTACCCTCCGCCACGGCCATCGGGCGCTCGCCCTGCACGACGTGGATGGTGACC
>CAZJUL010000036.1:11144-14747 GCA_964549095.1 uncultured Elusimicrobiaceae bacterium | reverse complement strand
CTGGAGTACGAAAGCCGTAATGCCCACGGCCCGGTACGGCCTGTCCGCCGTGGCGATAGGCGGCAAGCTTTACGCGGTGGGCGGCTATACTGCCGATTACCTTGCCGACAACGAGGAGTATGATCCCGGCTCCGACGCCTGGACGGTGAAAGCGGCAATGCCCACCGCACGCAGGAATTTCGCGGCGGCAGCGATAAACGGCAGGCTTTACGCGGCGGGGGGGCAAGGCGCGCTGACAGCCAACGAGGAATATACTCCCGGCGCGGCGCGCGCTATGGCCGGGCTGACGCCCAACACCCTCTACTCTTTTAAAGCCAAGGCGCGGAACCTGCAGGGGGTGGAGACCGGCGAGACCGTGACGGTCTCAACCTACACGCTGGCCGCGGCCACCGCGCCGGTCAGCGGGTCCATGTTCACCAATGTCTGGTTCTCCAGCGCCACCGTGAACTGGTCCTCGGGCACGGCGGCCGGAGGATTCAACGGCCCCGGCGCCAGCTATGCGATACAGATAGCCACGGCCCCGGATTTCACCGGGGCGGTTTCCTCGTCGGTAACTTACAGCCTCCAGGTCACCACTACCGGGCTTGCCTCCGATACCAGCTATTATTTCCGCGTCCGGGCCTATAACGCCGGCGGGATGACGGATTATTCCTGGTACGTGCTGGGCTCCACAATGACGCAGGACAATATCCCGCCCTCCGATATTTCCGACCTGTCGGCCGCGCCGAATGCGGACACCTCCCACGCCCGGCTTACTTGGATAGAGCCCAGCTCCGCGACCGTGTATGAGATACGCTATTCCTCGACCCTGCCCTATGTGGCGGATTCATTCGAGACCGGCCTGGGCAACTGGGAGAACGGCGGGAACCTGCCGTGGACCGTCGACGCCACCACCCACTCCGGCACGGGCGCACAATCTATTCGGGCGGGGGGAATAACACATAACCAGACCAGTTGGATCAAGCGGAGAGTGGAGGGGCCGTTCACGCTGACTTTCGACTGGAGAGTGGATTCTGAGTCAGGCTCCGATTTCTTGAGGTTCATTGTGGACGGAATTGAGACCCCGCTAAGTTTAAGCGGCGACAGCGGCTGGCATTACGAAAACTACTCCATAGCTGCCGGCAGCCATACAATAGAGTGGCGCTATACAAAGGATAACTCTATCTCCGAATCCCCGGACACCGGCTGGGTGGACAATATCGTCTACCGGGAATTCTGGGACCTGGCTACGGTATGGAACGCGGCGCGGGCCGTGGGCGGCGCGGCCGGCTTTGCGGAGAGCGAAACTGTGTCCGGCCTGCTGCCGAATACCGGTTATTATTTCGGGATGAAAGCCAAGGACGGCTTGGATAACTGGTCGGAGATGTCCAATATGACCAGCACTTACACTTTCGCGGCCAAGCCGGATACGCCTTTGCCTGCGGTAGCGGTGTACGACCCGGTCTATATCACCAGCGTGACAGTGAACTGGTCTTCTGGCAGCGTGGCCAACGGCGGCTGGAACCCCGCCGGCACGCTTTATTACCTTGAAATCTCCACCTCCTCCCCCGATTATTACCCGGTGGCGGCTTCTTCCGGCACTTATAACCTGAGCGCCGCCGTAGAGTCCCTGTCGCCGAACACCACTTATTACGCCCGCGTCCGCGCGGTGAACTCCGGCGGCAGCGTCACCGATTTCGCGGTATTGGGCGCAACCCTGACGCTGGCCGCAATGCCCGGCACGGCCGCCGGCGCCGCGTTCTTGCCGGTTTACACCAGCAGCGCTACGGTGAATTTCTCGTCGGGTACTGCGGCGGGCGGCTACAACCCGTCCGGTACGCTGTTCGACGCGCAGCTTTCCACCTCGGCTGATTATGTTCCCGTGCTGGTCACTTCCAAAACCTACAACCTGAGCGCCACGCTGGCCGGGCTTTCGCCGAACACCACCTATTACGCCCGCGCCCGGGCCATGAATTTCACTTCCGCTTGGAGCGATTATATAGTGCTGGGTTCCACTCTGACTATGGCGGCGATGCCGGATCTTCGGTCCTCAGACCCGGTTTATAAGCCAGTATATGTCACCAGCATGACCGTGTTCTGGTCATCCGGCAGTGCCGTCAACGGAGGCTACAACCCGGACGGCACTGTGTATACTACGGAAGTATCCGTTTCGTCGACCAATTTCGTTCCGCTGTCGGGCTCGACGCAGACCACTAGCCTCTCTTCCGTATTTACCGACCTGGCGCCCAACACCACTTATTACAGCCGTGCACGGGCGCAGAACGGCACCGGCGTGCTGACCGATTTTAAGTTCCTGGGTTCCACCTCCACGCTGGCTATAGCCCCGGAAGCGCCGGCTGGCACGGTCTTTACGCCCGTTTACGCCACTACCGTCACCGTATACTGGTCGTCCGGCAGCGTGGTCAACGGTTATAACCCGTCGGATACGCTGTACACGGTGGAAGTGTCGTCCTATTCCAATTATTCGCCTGTCGCCGGCTCTTCACAGACTTTAGGTGTGAGCGCCGCGCTGAGCGGGCTTTCGCCGGATACCACCTATTACGCCAGGGTGCGGGCGCAGAACCGCATCGGCGTCTTTACCGCTTATACGGCGCTGGGCTCCACCATTACGCCGGCCATCACGCCGGACCTGGCCTCCGGCCTGGCGTTCACGCCGGTCTACGCCAGCAGCGCCACCGTGAGCTGGTCGTCGGGCAGCGTAGCCAACGGGGGCTATAATCCCACGGGCACGCTTTACAGGGCGGAACTGTCCACCTCGTCCGCCGATTATACGCCGGTAGCGCAGTCTTCGCAGACCTATAATTTGAACGCCACTCTTACCGGGCTGCTGCCCAATACCACTTATTACGGCAGGGCGCAGGCGCTGGGCCGCGCCGGCTACACCGGCTACAAGGTGCTGGGCTCCACCCTGACGGCGGCGGCGGTTCCCGGCCAGCCGGCCGGAGATTTGTTCTCGCCGATCTACAGCAGCAGCCTGACCGTGAATTGGTCGTCGGGCACTTCCGCCGGCGGCTATAATCCGGACGGGACGCGCTATTACCTGGAGCTGTCCACCGCCCCGGTGACCTATTATCCGGCCGTCTCCTCCCAGACCTACAACCTGACCGCCGGGCTTACCGGCCTTGCGGCCAACACCACTTATTACGCCCGGGTGCGGGCGCTGAACAGCGCCAACCGCGCCAGCCTGTTCACTATCCTCGGCTCGACGGCGACGCTGACACTGAAGCCGGACCTGCCGCTTGGCGCGGTGTTCGAGCCGGTCTACGTGAGCAGCCTTACCGTGAGCTGGTCTTCGGGCAGCGTGGCCAACGGCGGCTGGAATTCCGCCGGCACGCTGTATAACGCACAGCTGTCCACCTCGCCGCTTTTCATTCCCGTGTCGGTCTCTTCGCAGACCTATAACATAACCGCCGGTTTCGAGGCTATCGCTCCTAACACCACCTATTACGCGCGGGTGCAGGCGCTGAACGCCATAGGCGGCGGAACGGAATTCCTGCAGCTGGGCTCCACCGCCACGCTGGCCGCCCAGCCCTGGCTGTCTTCGGGCGAGGGGTTCTTCCCGGTTTACGCCAGCAGCGCGACGGTGAACTGGTCTTCCGGCAG
>CAZJUL010000036.1:0-11134 GCA_964549095.1 uncultured Elusimicrobiaceae bacterium | reverse complement strand
TGGGGTTTCCACCTCGCCGCTGGATTTCTATCCCTTAACCCTGACTACCGGCGTGACAGGCACCAGCGTGACGCTGACCGGCCTGGCGCCGGGCACTACATATCTCGCCATCGTCCGGGCGCTGAACTGGAGCGGGCTGTATTCCGACTTCATCCTGCTGGGCACTACGCAGACACTTCCCGCGGTCCCGGGGCCGGCGGCCGGCGCGGCGTTTGCGCCGGTCAATGTCAGCAGCCTCACCGTGAACTGGTCTTCCGGCACGGCGGCCGGCGGCTATAACCCGGCCGGCGCGCTTTACAGGGCGGAGATCTCCACTTCGGCGGACTTCATCCCGGTGCAGGAGTCTTCACAGACATATAACCTGGCCGCTGAATTCGTCACCCTCTCGACGAACACCGCTTACCACGCCAGGGTTAAGGCCTTCAACAGCTCAAATGTTATTTCAGATTACTTAGCGCTGGGTTCCACTTTTACGCTTGCCGTGAAGCCCGGCGCGCCGGCCGGCCCTGTCTACGAATCGGTTTTTGCCAGCAGTATGACGGTGAACTGGTCTTCCGGCACGGCGGCCGGCGGCTATAACCCGGCGGGTACCCTTTTCAGCGTGGAGCTGGCCACTTCCACTTTCTTCACCACCATAAGCCGGTCCTCGCGGACCTACAACCTGAGCGCCGTCCTGACGGAAGTTACGCCGAATACCAGGTATTACAGCCGCGTGCAGGCCCTGAACGGCGCCGGCGCGGGCACGGATTTCGCGATCCTGGCCGGCAACGCCCTGACTCTGGCCGCGGTGCCGGCTCCGCCCGCGGGCGAGACCTTCTCACCGATCTACTCCGCCAGCATGACGGTGAACTGGTCTTCCGGCACGCCCGCCGGCGCCTATAACCCTGCCGGCACTTTCTACAGGGTGGAGCTGTCCACCTCCGGCGGCGATTTTACGCCGCTGGCGGACTGGGCGCAGACCGCCGAACTCAGCGCCGCGCTGGACGGGCTGGAGCCCAACACTTCGTATTACGCCAGGGTCCGCGCCCAGAACAGCGCCAATACAACCACCGAATTCGCGGTCCTGGGCTCTACGCTGACTACGGCCATTACCCCGGACCTGCCGGCCGGCGCGGTTTACGGTCCGGTTTATGTCACCAGCATGACGGTGAACTGGTCTTCGGGCAGCGTGGCCGGCGGCGGCTTCAACCCGGCCGGCACTTTCTACAGGGTGGAAATGTCCTCCTCCGCCGATTTCACCCCGTCCTTTGTCGCGGAGACGGACGCCCTGGGCGTCGAGTTCCCCGCGCTCACGCCCAATACGACTTATTACGTGCGGGGCGCGGCCGTCAATAATATCGGGGCCCTTTCGGCCTATCTCAATTTCCCGGCCGGCGCCACTTCTGCGTATCCCCCGGGCAATTACGGTTCGCCCGTGACTAACCTAGCGGGGGACGGTTTCCGGCTGCGCTGGACCGCGAACGGGAACCCGGAAGGGACCAGGTATTCGGCCCGGTACTCCACCGCGGCGAATTTCACCGGCGGCGACGACGGGACGCAGGTGGTGACCAGCACCTATTGCGACCTCTCCGGCCTTACCGGCAACGCCACCTATTACGCGCGGGTCTACGCTGACGCCCATAACGGTTCGGCCAGCGCGTTCAACGCGGCGGTTTCCACGCTCACCTTCCCCGCGCCCCCGGCCGCGGTTTCTTTCGGCGCCATAACTTCTTCGGGCGCGGCGGCTAACTGGGCGGCGGGGAATAATAACACCGCCGGCCTTTCCTACCTGGCCGAGGTTTCGGTTTCAAGCCTGTTCTCCGATATAGCCGCGTCTTCTTACACGGCCGGGATAACCGCGGCCTTCGGCCTCGGCGGCGAGGGCTCCGCGCTGGTCCCCAACACTACCTATTATTTCCGCGTCCGCGGCCTGGGCTGGAGCGGCGCCGGGCTTTACGCCGACCTCGGCTCTACCGCCACGCTGGCTAACGCCCCGCTGCAGCTGTCGGCCGTGGCCGTCACCTCGCAGTCGGTGAACCTGGACTGGCTGGCCAACGGCAATCCGGAGCCCGGCACCGATTACGAGATCTGGCGCGCTACCGAAACGCAGTTCCTTATAATGGAGAGGTCCACCTCTTCGGTCAGCTGGTTCCTTACAAGCGGCCTCAGCGCCAGCTCGACTTATTACTTCCGGGTCCGCGCGTGGAACAAGTCCGGGCTCTTCTCCGATTACAGCCTGGATTACAGCACCTGCACCAGGCCGCCGCCGCCTTCCGCCGTAACGCTGGCCGGGACGGCGCTGGGCGTTTCTTCCATCAGTTGGAGCTGGAACAACGCCGCGACCGAAGAAGTCTACAGGGTGCTTAACGCCGCCAACAACGCCGCCGTCTCCGGCAATGTCGCGGGCGATACTCTTTACTGGGCGGAGACCGGCCTGGTCCCGAACACCGCCTACGCCCGCAGGGTCTCGGCCACCAACTCTTCCGGGGTCTACGTCTCCACCGCCGTCACCAGGTACACCCTCGCCGCCGCGCCGACCGCCACGGAATTCGCCGGCGTCTGGCAGAGCTCCGCAGTCGCGCAATGGGCCGGCAATTCCAATTCCGCTTCGACCCTCTACGACGTCAGGTACTGGGCGGCCGGCGGCTCCACCACCACGCTCAGCGTTTACCTGACCAGCGCCGTGCTGACCGGGCTGTCGCAGGGCACCATCGTGTCGGTGATGGTCCGGGCGGTCAACGGCGACAGCGTCGCCACGGCTTACGATTCCGCCGTTTCCACTTTCATCCCGCCCACGGAAGGCGTGGTCACGCCCGGCGGGGATTATACGATAACCTACAACCAGGTCGCGCTGGACATAGGGCAGGCCACGTTCGGCGAAACCGTGACCGTGCTCATACAGACGCCGTCCGGGTCAGCGCCGCCGGCCAACGGCGGGCTGTCCGCCCTGGCTGCGCCCATACTGGTGGACATCTCGGCGATCAACGGCACCCTGCAGGCTGTGCAGCCGCTGAAGAACATCACCATAACAATGGATTATTCCCTCAGCCTGGCGGGGGCCAGCGAAGGCGCGCTCGTGATAGCCTATTACAATGCCGCCCGCGGGGTGTGGGTGCCGCTCTTCTCGGAGCGGAACACTACAACGAAGAAGATCACGGCCAGGACGGACCATTTCTCGCTCTTCCAGCTGATGCAGGCCGCCGCTCCGTCCGCTATTTCCGGCGTCACGGTGGGGCCCAATCCGCTGAGGCCGGTCAGGAACCCGGGCGAACAGTTCGTGTTCCGCAACCTCCCGGCCGGTACCGCGGTGAAGATCTACACTTATCTCGGCGAACTGATATACGAGGGAACGGCCGACGCGTCCGGGCTGGCCGCCTGGAACGGCAAGAACAAGGGCGGCAGGCTGGCCGCGAGCGATGTTTACCTGGCTTTGGTGCAGTGGGGTGGACAGCAGAAGATATTTAAACTGGTGGTGGAAAAGTGAGAACAGCGCTTAAGAAGATCTTCGGCGGGACTGCGGGCTTAAAGCTCCGCCCGGCCGCGCTTTTCTTCGCGGCGCTGGCCGCCGCTGGCCCGGCCGCGCCTTCTTATGCCGCGTTCAACGAAGAGTCCAGGGGCACGTCCTCGGCGCAGTTCCTGAAGCTGGGGGCCGGCGCGCGGGCGGCGGCCATGGGCGAGGCCTATTCAGCCGTCTGCGAGGACGCCGATTCGGTTTACTGGAACCCGGGCGCGCTGGGCGTTATAGAGAAGCATTCCGGGCTCTTCATGCACGCGGACCTGTTCACCCAGTTCAGCTACGAATACCTCGGCTACGCCCAGCCGATCAAAAAGTACGGCGGCGTCGGCATCGGCGTACAGTACCTGTCCGCCGGGGAAATACCCGAGACCGACTCCAGCGGTTTCGCCACCGGCTCGTCGATGAACCCGTCCCAGACGGCTATAACTCTGGCCTACGGCAGGAAGCTGGACGTCTTCGGCGTGGGCGCCTCCGCCAAGTACGTGAAGTCCAGGCTGGCCAATTCCGCCTCGGCCTTCGCCATCGACGTGGGCGCGCTGAGCCCGGGCTTCATGGCCGACCAGATGCGCCTGTCGCTGGTCATACAGAATATCGGCGGCGGGCTGAAGTACGACCAGAAGGCCGACCCGCTGCCGCTGAACATCAGGATAGGCAGCCGGCTTAAATTCGTGGAGAACCTGACCATAGGCGTGGAAATAAATTCCCCGCGCGACAACACCCCCTACGCCTCCGCCGGCGGGGAGTACCTGGTCCATTACGATAAATTCACGGTAGCCGGCCGGCTCGGCTACAACAGCCGCTCCGCGGGCGACCTGGACGGGCTGACGGGCTTTTCAATGGGCCTCGGCGCGGAGACCGGCCGCCTGGCGCTGGATTACGCCTTCGCCCCGTTCGGCGACCTCGGCTCCGCGCACAGGATCTCCTTCGCTTTCAAGTTCGAGAGTTTGTCGGCGGTGCAGAAGGCCGACGCCGCCGCCGTCGCCGGGGAACTGGACCTGCTGATCAATACGGCCGGCGCCTACGCTTTCATGCCAGAGGTGCGCGGGGTGAAGATCTCCAGCGACGCGTACCGGAACAACCTGGTGCACGCCGAGATCCTGGCCGGGCTCAGGAATTTCAACGGCGCTGCGGCCAACTGCCGCGCGGCCATGGCCCTGCTGGACCCCAAAAACCCGCGCAGGGTGTACCTGCTGGAGCGGCAGGGCTGGCTGGCCCTGAACGCCAGGGACATACTGAAGGCGAAACGGCTTTACATCGAGGCGATCCAGACGGCTAAAAAGCTGAAATATTCCGGCCTGGCCGTTGTTAACGCTTATTGCGGCCTGGCCTGGTGCATGGAAGAATCGGGCGACCTGCTGGCGGCGGAGCTTAACTATAACCACGCGCAGGAACTGACGGCGGACCCGAAGCTGTCCCGGGATATCGGGAAGGCGCTGAAGCGGATCCGCGCCCTGGACGAGAGATAAGGAGAATTCATGGCCGGTATTCTGGACGACGGCGCCGGCTTCGGCGCCCTGGTAAAAGCGCTTGCGGGGAACGGGGCCTTCCTGGTGGTGGCCGGCGGGCGCGGCGCGGCGAATATAATGACCATAGGCTGGGCGCAGCTCGGCGTGGTCTGGGGGCTGCCGGTAATGACGGTCCTGGTCAGGCCTTCCCGCTTCACCCACGAACTGATCGAGAAAGCGGAAGGTTTTTCGGTCTGCGTGCCGCCAGCCGGGAAGCTGGCCCGGGAGCTGGCCCTCTGCGGCTCGAAGTCGGGTCGTGACCTGGATAAAGCCGCGGAATGCGGCCTGGTCCTCGCCGGCGGGCAGCGCGGCGGGATAAAATACATAGCCGGCTCCGAGCTGGTTTACGAATGCGCCAGGCTTGAGCGCACGCGGGTACTGCCCGAGACCCTGGCCGGCGCCGTGAAAGAGAAATATTACGCGGACGGGGACTACCATGACGTCTATTTCGGCGAAGTCCTGAGCGTTCATAAAGGATAATTCCGCATGCGGAAAATTTCCCTGACGGTGTTCGCCCTGTTCCTCCTGTCCGGCTGCGGCTGGCTGAAAGGGAAGGCGGCGGACCATTACCTTTCAAAAGCCGGCAAGACCATCTCGAACGACGCCGCCTCCGCGGCGGAGATAGAGACGGCTTACTCCTACCTGGCAAAAAGCCTGGAATACGATCCTTCCTCGGCGAAAGCCGTGGCCGCGCTGGAAAAGCTTACCGACTCGGCCTCACGGGCCGGCAACATGAACGCCTTCGACCTGGAGATGGGCGTGCTTAAAACCGTGCTTGACAAAACGCGCTACAACTGGCCCGCCTACCTGGCGGCCATAAACGCCGTGTCCGTCAGGGGCGACGTTTTTTCGCTGAGCGAGCTGACCGTAAGGCTGGAGGCGGACGCGAAAGACAACGCCCGGCCGTATGAAACGGCGCTGGCGCTGGCCCTCTGTTACTCCGCCGCTGCCCCCTGGGTGGAATCGGAAGGGCTGCTGAACCTGAACAAGGATCCGGACATAGTGGTAAAGGACGCCGTGGAATATATGCGCCTGCTGGGCAGGGCCGGGGAGATGAAGAAAAAGCTGGAAAATATGGAGGCGGCCGACCCCCAGGCCAAACAGAAAGCGCCGCAGGACCTGGTCTCTTCCGCGGAGGTGGCGCTGAACGATATCTTCAGGAACCCCGTCGAGACGGCGCGCCTGGGCGCGACGGTAGCCAAGCTGGGGAAAGAGCCGTCTTTCGCCAAAGCGCTGGAACTGACCGTAAAGGGCAACGCCAGCCTGGTGAAAAAAGAATATGCGCAGGCCCGCGCGCTGTACGGCAGCGCCCTGCAGCATTACCCGGACTTCATAGACGCCACCAAGCAGACGGCGGAAGTGGATTTCCAGGAAGGCGCCGGCCTGGCGCTGGCAGGCGGGGACATAAAAGCCGCCAGGCAGCTCCTTTACAACGCCTACGAGGCAACGGACGAAGTGATAGAGGCGACGCAGAACAAGCCCAACTGGCTGCCCTTCATGCCGCGCGACAAGTTCCTGGCCGACACTTACTCCGTGCGCGCCGCCGTAATCTCGGCCATAAAGTCCATCAAGAAGGGCAAGCTCAAGAACAAGGCCCAGCTGGAGAAGCAGTTCAAGATAGCGCTCGACGAGGCCGTGAAGCTGAATCCCCAGGGCAAGCTGGCCCGCGACCTGCTGGAGCGCTACGCGAAAGAAGGGTTCTAGAGCCTAAGACCTGCCCGCGCAGCATGTAAAAGTCCCTTCGCAATTCTGATACCCAAAATATCTATGCCGGCTGTCTTGACAGCGGCTATTTTCTCTGTTATAACATCATAGGTTTTACCGGTTAAGTACACGCATCATTGGTCGGGGGTAGATGTAAAAACCGGAACAGATAAGCTGAGAAAGCTTATGTGTTTTGGTTTTTTTGTTTTTGGCGGTCCATTCTGCTTCTGGGTTATTGGTTTCTGTTTGTTAGCTCTGTGCGGGGCCGAACGCGGTGCTTAGCGCGGTATAAGCGGGATGGCGGCCGTATAATCCATATGCCTTTACCGTTAGCATTGAAAATGGCAGGAATGTCTGTTAGACTTTAACTGCAGTGCATCAGGGTTTGGGGCTTTAGCGATACCGGATATTTTAAACTTATGCGGGAGTAATTATGAAAAACATGATACGGAATATTTTATTGCCTGGAACATTGTTTCTGGCGGGTTGCCTTCCGCAGGAACAACTGACCGGGCGGGTGATCGATCTGACCGGGCCTGTGCCCAACGCGGCAGTGCTGGGCATGGTTTGGATAGAAGATACGGACAAAGCGAAACCGGAACCGGCGGTTGAGGGCCTTAAGCCCGGGGACCGCGACGCCGCCTACGAAGCGGACATGAAAGAGCGCGGCCTGCCCGTCGGCTACGCCAGAGGTTTTACCGGCAAAGACGGCTGGTTTAAGCTCAACAATATCTATTTCAGCGCTGAAACAAAAAAAGCGGTAAAAGCGATGAAACAGCCCAGGATAACCCGTATAACCCTGTGCGCGTTCCAGCGCGGCTATTTAAAGCGCGCCGTTACGCTATTCCAGAAACGGACGAAGGAAGAAGTGCCCCCGGCCACTATCCTGCTTTATAAACCGGAGAACTGGACAAAACTGTCTACGGACAGTTCTTTTGAGACCCTGAAACAGCCAGAGTATAACAACGGTTATTCAAAAGAGTTCGGCGCGACCAAGGAAGAAAAAGACTGGTTCCTTGAATACACCTATTCCAACCTGTGGAAAGCGTATACCGAAAGCGATATAAAGAGCGTTAAAGAATGGGAAGAGGCGTGCGGCCACGACTACAGCGGGATAATAGTATCCACCGCCGGGATGCAGCGCGACCCCGCCCATGAAAAATGCGCCTGGCTCCTGTGGCAGATGGGCGTGCTGCGCGAATGGGAAAACCGGTGGCTGGACCATGCCCTGATCGCTGAAGCAAAACCGAACGCCGTTGTGACCGTGGTCAAGCGGATGCTGGACGGGCTGGGTGCCGAATACGCGGAAGTTAAGGCGAATGAGGCCCAAATACTTGCCGGCGTGACCGACGCGGAAAAGGATTACGACAAAAACCAGACGGACCGGAACCTAGGCGGCGGGCCGGCTGAAACCGGGGCAACCATTGAGGCGCAGCGGCTTTACAACATTGGCGACAAAGCGGGGGCCTACAAAGCACTGGGCTGCGCGCTGTACGCGCAGATACCCGCTGAAATAAAACTGGGAACGTTAACCTCGTATCAGGCGGCAAAAACGCTCCCTGATATAACGGCGACCGTGGCTGGATTCTACCGGATAATGAACAGGCCGCTGACGGCGCAGGCCCCCGGCGGCGACGACGGGAACCACAAGGATAAGCCGGGATATAAAGTAGCGGAGTCAACGGAAACTATAGAGGTTACGGATTACGAAAGTTTTCAGAAATATGTCGCAGAATTGGAGAAAAAGGCGGTGGCGAAGGCACCCAAACAAGAGGGGAAATCGAAGATCGTTGAACTTGAAAAATTAAAAACATTTCGGCTTCCGAACGGTAAGATTCTCCGTTTTTCAAGCGCAACTGGATTATTGGGGAACGAGAGAATTATCCATTTTGTTCACCACTATGGCCAAGACAGAGTAAACAAAGGATTTGCTCATCATTTGGAAGTGTATGATCTCTCTGGGGTAAAAATATTTGAAGTGTCTTTCGATGGCGAGTTTTCTTTTACATGGTTGGATGACAAGCTATATCTATTCACTGCCAATAGAGGGATGGACCCTGGCCAAAATGCTAAAAATGGGTTTTACATTTATGATGCGAAAGGCGATTTGCTTAAGTTTTATGAAGTCGATTGGATAGATTATGCTTTCTCCAAAAGTGGAATATACCTTGCGGTTTTTTTGGGAGCTGATGGGGATAGGGAAAATATTACAAGACCAGCAACACTCGTCGTGTATGCTGCGAATAAAACTGAATATTGGAGAGAATTATATAGAACCCCCGTCCTTGCTGACGAATGGGGTAACAATATTTCTTTCAGCCCTGACGATAGGTATATGATGTTCAAAGCTAGGGGTGGGCTCTCTATAGCTGATTATAATGAAAGTGAACTCCAAAACAAAGGCACAACGAAAAGGTATAAATGGGATGACAAGGCAAAAGGGGCGACTTATATATTTGATATGTCTAATGATTTCCGATTGATTTTCAAAGAAAGGCGCTAAAATGAAACTCTTCCTAATCCCAGCGGCTTTGTTCTTAGCTATACCCTATAATCTTATTGCGGCCGTATTTCCCCTATCTGATACAACCCAAATTGACCAAACATATGGCGATTATAATGGGGCTTTCTATGGGTATCATGACGGGGTGGATTTTTTTATGGCTGGAACTGATACGGTTAGATCACCTGTTTCGGGGGTTGTGCACAAAATATATAATTCTTTTTTCGACGAATATAATAATTATATAGCCATTTCAACAAATTCAAAAATCGATTTCTGGTGTGTGGGGCATACAATCCCTAAAGACAATTTGCAGGAAGGTTCTCCGATTTCAGCAGGGGATGTTATAGGAACAGTTGTATCTGCGGCCGTATCTCCGGGGGGGTATCGGCATGTGCATATCGGAAGGGCATTTAGTAGCACCCAACCGTATAAGGGCGAACTTGAAGATCCACTCCACTATTTTTCACCCATTACTCAGTCTTTGGGTTTACAGAGCAACGATATAATGTTCACCATGTTCACGGCCAGCGCCGCGCTTGATCGTCCGACTCTTGAAGCTAAATTCCCCAAAGCGCCCAACGGCGATAAAATCATCCATGATGACACGGATATAATCGTTTTTGGGCGTAATAACGTGAACGGCGGGAACAAATCAGGGGTATACCGGATTGATTATGAAATTCAAAACGCTCTTGGCGCTGATGTCGTTCCCGTGCGGACGCCTTTTAGGATGCAAGGCGCCATGGTCAGAGATAATTTCACAAAGCTTAACCAGACATACCTTGCGCCGCCAACTACTGACGACACAAATAAAATCCGCGACTGGGAGAACTATTACAATATCACCAATTCCGGACTTGAAACCGAACCAGGGGTGTACTCCAATATCCAGAAGCACGCCTGGCAAACCAAAGTCCGATTGAAAGATATAAGTGGACAAGATACAAACGATAACGATGAAATGCATTGTGCAACAGGGGTATCGCAATGCACGGATGAAAATGGTGACAGCGTAACCGAAACTGATGACGTGGCTCTGATAAATTATGATCCTAACGGGGTATCTGGCACGAAATATCCTGATGGACGATATAAAGTCCTGGTAAAGACGTACGCGTATCCGCCATCAACAATAACCGCGGAGACATCAACCCATGTGATCGTGGACAACTTCCGCCCCCACGTCGAGCATACCCGGCTAACTGTTCCCGACACCGGTGACACCATTTATGAAGCCGGCTGGCTGCTGAATGAAGAGGAAATACTGGCCTTTACCAGGCCTGCCGACAATTCCCTTTCCTTCGACCGGGAGTACAAGCTCTCGATAAACTTCAGCGAGCCCGTGAGCACCGCGACAGCAAGAATTGAAAACAATGATAAGACCCAGGCGCTTGAGATCCCGCTCCGTTCCGACGACACCCCGGAATACAACCGGACCCATTTCACAGGCATTATCCGCGTTCCGCAATCCCAATCCGCGGCGTATTTCGGCAAACGCAGTATCATTATAGAAGCCGGGGACCTGGCCGGGAACCCGCTTCTGGCCATAGAGCCGGGCGTAACAGAGATAGACCCCGTTGTCCTTGCCAGGAACGCGGCCGGCGAGCTGCCCTACAACGGCGGCTTGGACACGGTACATCAATTGACGATAGGACAGGACGTGAACCCGCCCGCCATAAAGACGATGCTTTACAAAATCGGTCAGAACATCACCGTGGCCGGCGACAACACCCTGGGGACCGCGCCCTGGCTTATCAACGTTTCAACGGCGCTTTTTGAGCTGTCCGACCCCGGCAGCGGCCTGGACTGGCTGGTCGTGTCCGACCCCGATACCGGCGAGATCTTCAAATGGGAGATCCTGGACGGCCTGGCCGAAGCCTCGGTGGAGCTGTACCTGCCCAAAGACACCACAGGCTATGTGAT
>CAZJUL010000035.1:0-15160 GCA_964549095.1 uncultured Elusimicrobiaceae bacterium | reverse complement strand
TCCTTCCTTTTCAGGAACAGCACGGCCAGCCGCTCGCCGGTGGTTTTCGCTTCGCGCAGTATCAGCGTCTTTACGTCGGCCGCGCGCAGGCCCAGTTCGTTCAGGGCGTCCAGTATCTGGAAGGCTAGGGCGTTCACCTCGGGGCTTATCAGCGCGCAGCCCTTGTCGAGAATGTACCTCTCCCTGTAGCTGCCCCTTTTATGGAAGGCGAAAGCCAGCTTGCCCTCATTCTCCACAAGGCTATATTCTATCTTGGTGCGGTAGCCGAACAGCTGCTTGGCCGGGTAAAATTTGTCCAGCCGGATAGTTTCCTTGATGGTCTGGAAAAGCAGGTCCTCCACCAGGCCCTTCTTGGTCTCGGCCTGCAGTTCGTAATTCATTATCTGCCAGGGCGAGCAGCTTATGTAGTGGTCCTCGGCCGGGGGGAGCCGCATCGGCGAGGGGGTGATAACCTCCAGCACCTCGGCCTCCATGAAGTTCCGCTTTTCCAGCGTCACGCCCACCCGGGCGGTCTCGCCCGGCAGCACGCCGTAGGCGAACACTACCTTGCCTTCGTGCCGGCCCAGGGCCTTGCCTTCGCCGACTATTTTTTTAAAGTCCAGTGTTATCTCTTTCATAATGTTCCGCCTACATTTAATATAATTTGGGGAGGGAGGACAAACCCGGCCGCGTAAAAACCGGGGCTTTTTAATGAAAACGGAACCAAAAACCGGCCTGAACAAGGTCATCAACCGCGTCGCCGCCGGCCTGGCTTTTACGGCGCTGGCCATAAATTGCTGGGCCGCCTGGAAGGTGCATTACGCCCTGCCGGCTGAAGACGCCGGCGCCTACAGGGCCTACGCGTGGGCTTACGGACAGACCACCGGCCTGATAGGCGTCAGGGAGCCGGCGCCCGTGTTCGCGGTGAAGGTGCTGACAACCGCCGGGCTGCCGACGGCGGCGGCCGCTAAGGTGGCCATACTTACCTTTCTTGTACTGAAAAGGCGCTACGGCCCCGAAGCCGGGGCGCTGGGCGCGCTGTTCCTGGGCGCCAATCCCTATTTTTCCTATTACGCCATGAAGGGGCCGGCGGACATCCTGCCCATCCTGTTCTTCCTGGCCTTCTGGGAGCTGGCGGAGCGGGGAGGATCTTCATACCGGAACCTGGCCTGGACGGCCGTGTTCGGCGCGCTGGCCGCGCTCTCGAAAATTATCTTCTTCCTGTTCGTGCTGTACGCGCTGGCGGCCGGCGCCCTGGCCGACCGCGCTCCGCAGCGGTGGAAGTTCAACGCGCGCGTGCTGCTGCTGGCCCTGGCGCTGGTCTCACCGTACCTTATCTGGCAGGCCGCCGCGGCGTCCGGGCCGCTGAGCCTGCAGGCGAACACCCTGCGGTACTGGCGCAACCTGGAGCTGCAGGGCCCCGTGCTGGAAGCGCCTTACGCCGGCGGGCCGCTGGGCCCTGCCGCTTTCGTTTTCGCCGACGGCGCGTTCGGGGCCGCGGCCCGGCTGGCGGCCGGCCTCAAAAAAACCTTTCTCTCCGTCCTGCCCAGGCTGGCCTATTATTACGGCCTGGAGCTGTATTTCGGGCTTCTCGGCTGCGCGCTGCTCCTGCTCAAGCGGGACTGGCTCCCCGTCTCGCTGTTCTTCGTCTTTATACTGCCCGCGGCCTTTATAGCCGCTATAAACCAGGCGCCGGGCTACTGGGGCATAGAGCCCCGGTTCTTCCTGCCGGCTTTCTGGCTGGTCTGCTTCTTCGCGGGGTACGGGTTCCAGCAGCTGGTGGCGCTGGCCTCCGGCGCGGTGAAAGCCTGGGCTCAAAAGCTGGCCGCGGAGCGGTGAAACGCCGCGCCCCGGGCAGTTGCTTTTGATTTATCCCTTTTGTACTATATCCTTAACAGGGGTGCCAAAATTATGATTACCGCCGCCAAATATAAATTCATCGTCATAGTGACCATCCTCTTCATGCTGCCCTTCCTGATCCTGAGCCGGCATTTCATGTACGGCAACAAGGAGCTGGTGAAAAAGGACACGATGATGTACATGGAGCTCCGTACCAAGACCGTGGCCAATATCGCCGCGGACCTGCTGGCGCTCAACTACGACGTCTCCGGGATACTTAACCCCGAATTCATGCGCGCGACCGGCGACGCCCGCAAAAAGCTGCTGGAGAAGAAGATAAAGGAAAAGCCCAGCATCTACTCCGAGTTCTCAGTTCTGAACGCGGAGGGCAAAGAGACCGTGAAGACCGGGACCGCTTCCGCCAAGGACCTGAAGGATTATTCCAAAACCGAGGTGTTCCGGAAAGCCGTTTCCGGCCAGGAATCCTCCGGCGCGGTGGAATACGGCGAATATACCCCGCCCGCGCTGGTGCTGGTCCAGCCGGCGGTGAAGAGCCCCGGCGAGAAGCCCCAGTTCTACCTGCTGGCGCGCATGAGCCTGGCCTACATGGGCGAGCTGGTGAAAGTGATAGGCAAGGATTCCGCGGGCAATATAGGCCTGATAGACGCCGGCGGGCAGCTGATAGCCGATTCGCTGGGCCGCGCCATAATGAGCCCGGGCGTGAAGGCTCCGGCGGAGGTGCTTACCACTATTAACATGGCGTACGAGAAGCACCTGGCCAACCTGCGGACCGAGGTGGGCTTCAGGGGCCGCAAGTACCTGGTCTCGGTGGCGGCCATAAGCGGCACCCGCTGGTGGATCTTCGAGGCCGTGGATTCCGACCGCACGCTGAATTACCGCAGCGATTTCTGGGCCAAGCGGGTGGTGGGCATAGGGCTGCTGCTGATAATCATCTTCGGCGTGATGTCCTACAAGTTCGCGATAATGTGGCTGGTTCCGCCCGCGCTGGCGGCCGCGGAAGTCCAAAAAGAGGAAAAACAGGATACTTCCATAGTTTGAAGCGGGCGGGCTTTAACTCCCGCAAAACAGCACGCGGAACGGCGCCTTCGGGCGCCGTTTCCGCTTTCAGCCCCCGGCTTTAATGATCCGGCCCTTCCCCTGAATGGGCCATTGGGCCTATTATTAATTGGCCCGGACAGCCCTTGAAGGCCGGCCCGCGGCGATGTATAAATAAGTAATGGCGCATCCCCCCGTTAAACTGCGTTCACTGGCCACGGCGTTCCTGGCTTTATTCCTGGTCCCGTCTTTCGCCCTCGCGGGCATAGAAGCTTCGCGCGAAGAGGCCGGCCGCCTTTTCGACGGCGCCGCCCTTTCCGCCTCCATCGCCCCGGCCGCCGACGGGGAAGACAGGGGCAAGAACACTTTCGAATTCCTCCAGCAGATGAAGGAAGTGCTGTCCTCCGGCCGCTGGAACGGCAGCACGCCGGAGGCCCGGCAGTTCATGTTCACCAACGCGCAGGCCGGCTGGACCGCCCAGGCCCAGAGCGTGGGGCTGGAGGGCTTCCTATGGACCAAGAAAGAGCTGGAGGCCAGGTACGGCGCCGGCAATTTCAACCACCACCTGTACGATTACTTCGCCTACCTGGACGGCCTGCTGAAGCCGGTACCCTGGACGCAGGAGCTGAGGGACGCCCTGCTGAACCTGAAGACGCAGAATATATCCGCCGACGAGAAGAACGCGCGCCTGAACGAGATCCTGGAAACCTACGTCGCCGGCCTGCAGGCCAACATAGAGAAATACGACCTGGCGGCCTGGTCCAAGAAGGCCCGGATCTACGAGCTGTTCCCGCGGGCCTATAACCTGGACGGCAGGCGGGAAGCCGCTGGTTTCAAGTCTCCGGCGGACCCCAAGAAAACGCTCTTCTTCAGGGATTTCCAGGCCTCCGATTTCGACGTGATAAAGCGGATGGGCTTCGACACGGTGTGGCCGATGGGCATATTGCCGATCGGCGTCAGGGGCCAGACCGGCACCGGCGGCGGCTCGCCCTATTCCATAAGCGACCACGGCACGGTGAACCCGGACCTGGGCACCGAAGAGGATTTTAAAAATTTCGTGAAGAAGGCGCACTCGGCGGGCCTGAAGGTCATAGTGGATTTCGTGGTGAACCACACCTCGCTGGATTCGAAGCTCCTGGCCGAGAACCCCAATTATTTCGTAAGTTTCCGCTACGACGGCGCCTGCCCGGCGGACGGCTATTTCGAACATTTCTGGCAGAACAGCAAGTACTGCGTGCACCACGGCGGCTTCGAATACGGCGGCGGCGTGTCCAGCTGGATAGATACGGCGCAGGTGAACTATTCGAACCAGGCCCTGCGCAACCGCATGACCGAGGTTGTGAAGGGCTGGGTGACCAAGTTCGATGTGGACGGCTACCGGGTGGATATGGCGTACCTGGCGCTGAACAACGTTTTCGCCCGCACCTGGCAGAAGAGCATGCCGAGCCAGGAATTCTACCGCCAGCTCATCTGGACGGTCAAGGCGGCCAAGCCCTCGGCGGCGTTCATGGCAGAGGCCTACGCGTTCCAGGAAGACCTCTCCGCCTGCGGCTTCGATTCCATCTACAGCAAGTACGAGACGGCCCGCCCCGAAGGGCAGACCGGCTGGTATAACGCCACGGAAAGCGGCAACGCCTGGGAAGTGCAGAGCTCCGTCAACCGGGCCGCGTTCCTGGCCTGGCAGAAGGGCGGCGCGGGCTCGGTGGTGTTCGTCGGGAACCACGACGAGGCGGCCCCCGAGAAGATCTACGGCAAGCGGCTCCCCGCGGCGCTGATGCTCACAATGCTCTACCCCGGCTCGGTGATGATGTATTCCAGCGCCGAGATAGGCTACGACGCCGCTATCCCCAACGGCGAGCAGAAGCCGCTGCCGTTCAGCGAGCCCTGCGAGATAGACTGGGACGGGGGGAACCCCTGGGTGAAGTCGGTTTACCAGACAGTTTTGACAGAATCCAAAAAGGTCCGCGCCGAAATGGGGGATTACGAGATGGCCCCGCTGTGGCCCGCCGACGGCGGCGCCTGGGCGGGCTACCTGCTTACCTCCAAAGCCACCGGGAAAAAGAAGGCCGTGATCGCCAACGTCACCTGGAACGGGACCAGCGCCCGCATCCCCGGCTACGGCTTCAGCGCCTGGCTGGAACCCGGCGCCTACAAGATCATCGACGTGAAATAAGCCCGGCCCTTCCGGATTTTGTATAATAAGATACTGAGGGGTACGCTGTTTTTCTTTTTCATAATTTTTGACCGAGGTGCGCCGTGCTGCGAGCGAATCCGCATTTGATAGAGATAAACGCCAGGCTGTGGCTGAAATCGCTTCGCAAGAAGTATACCCAGCCGGAGATGACGCTTTCCTCCATACCGGAAGACGAGCTGCTGCAGCTGAGGCACCTGGGCATAGACATTCTCTGGCTTATGGGTGTGTGGGAGCCGAGCCCCGAATCCGCCAGGATAGCGAAGGCCAACGCCGCGCTGGCCGAGTCCGTGAAGAAGATCTCCCCGGAGCTGGGCGCGGAGTCGCTGGGCGCGTCGCCTTACGCCATACACGGCTACAAGCTGAACCAGGAGCTGGGCTTCGAATGGGAGCTGAAGGCCCTGCGCGAGAAGCTCAATTCGATGGGGATGAAGCTTTTCCTGGATTTCGTCACCAACCACGCCGCCAAGGACAACCCTTTCATACTGGAATGCCCCGACTGCTTCATCCAGGGGGACCCCGAGGACGTGAAGGCCCACCCGGACTGGTTCTTCGAAGTGGAGATAAACGGCAAGAAGACGAACATCGCCTACGGCCGCGACCCCAACTTCGCGCCCTGGTCCGATACCGCGCAGTATAACTATTTCAACCCCGTCACCCGGGAGAAGCGGCTGGAGCTGCTGCTGGAGCTGGCCGACCTCTGCGACGGCGTGCGCTGCGACATGGTGATGCTGACGCTGAACGACATACACGAAAGCACCTGGGGCAAGATACTGAGCAAAATGGGCTACGCCAAGCCGGCCGAGGAATTCTGGGCGCATTCCATCAGGACGGTGAAGGAAAAATATCCCGAGTTCGTTTTCCTGGCCGAGGTCTACTGGGGCCTGGAGTGGCAGGTACAGCTGATGGGCTTCGATTACACCTACGACAAGGTCACTTACGACCGCCTGCGCTGCATGGGCGCGGAAGAGGTGAAGGGCCACCTGCGTGCGGAAAAGCTTTACCAGAAGCGCTCGGTGCGGTTCATAGACAACCACGACGAGGTGCCCTCCATAGAGGTCTTCGGCAAGGAGAAATCCTTCGCCGCCGCGGTCATCATCTCCACCATAAAGGGCCTGCGCTTCTTCAGCGACCTGCAGCTGGAAGGGGTGCGGCACAAGGTGCCGCTGCAGCTGGACGGCATCTGGGAGCGGACCCCCGACCAGGCCGTGCGCCGGTTCTACGAGAAGCTGCTGAAGATCACGGACCACCCCGCTTTCCACGGCGGGGAATGGAACCTGCTGGAAGTGCGCCAGTGCGACCCGCAGAACCAGACCAACAAGAATATCCTGGCCTGGACCTGGACGCAGCGCCGGACCATCAAGATAGTGGCCGTCAATTATTCCAATTCTGTTTCCTGCGGCACGGTGAACACCACGGTCAAGAGCTCGGGCGACGCCGCCACGCTGTTCGAGGAGCTCTCCGACCGGTTCTTCTCCTTCAAGACGGAAGAGCTCGCCGGCGGCCTTAAGCTGCAGCAGATGCCGCCTTTTTCCGCCTACATCTTCGATATAGAATTCTAAATATTATGAAAGACATCCTGGAAATGGCCGGCGGGCTGGCCGCGGGAGTTCTTGCGGGCGTTCTGGCCGGCTGCGCGCTGTCCTGGGGCCAGGTTTCGGCGGCGTTCCACGGCTGGGCTACCTGCTGGCAGGACTGCGGCCCGTTCGTCTTCGTGCCCGCGTGGATAGGCGCCGTAGTGGGCACGGCCGGCACCCTGGAAAAGGGCGGGCTGGGCGGGCTGCTCATAACCGTCGGGCTGGGGGCGGCGGCCGGCTTTTTCGCGGCGCTGGCCTTCTACTATGTTTTCGACAAGAACCTCAGCTTCTATTTCGTTTCCCTCAAGATCCCCTACATCGTCAACCTCACCAACGCCATAGGCGGCGGGATAGCCGGCCTGGCCTGGCATTTCACCGCCAACCGCTTCTTCCGCTGATACTTAATTACGGCTCGCGCGCGAGGGTGAAGACCGCCGTGCCGGCGGCGCCGGCTTCCATAAGCCGGGCGGCCAGCTCCGAGACGGTGGCCAGGGTGGTGGCCACATCGTCGATGATGAGGATGCGCCTTCCTTTGACAAGCTCCGGCGCCGTTACCAGAAAGGCTCCCGACACGTTCGACAGGCGTTCCTTTTTTGTCAGCCCGGTCTGCGAAGGGGTGTTCTTTATCCGCCCGGCGGCGCCTTCCAGCAGGAACAGGCGTTTTTCGCGGCACAGCACTTCAGCCAGCAGGCGGGACTGGTTGAACCCGCGCTCTTTTTCCTTTTCGCGGAAAAGCGGCACGGGGATGACGAAATTGTAAGGCCCGAGTTCCGGGTACCTGTCCCACGCTTTAGCCAGCTCAAGGCCCAAAGGCCCGGCCAGCTCGCGCCGGCCCCGGTATTTGAATTCGTGTATGAGCGCCCTCAGCTCCGGGTTGAAGATGAAAGCCGAGACCGCCAGCTCCGGCGGCGCCCCGTCAGCCCGGCCGCGGCAACTGAAGCAGTGCCCGCCGCCGGAAGGCAGCGGGAGGCCGCATCTTTTGCAGTACAGCGCGGGGACCGGCTCAAGCCGTCCGCGGCAGGCGGGGCAAAGGGGGCCGGCGTCCAGGTAATGCAGGTCCGCTCTGCAGTGCGCGCAGGTGGCGGGCAGCAATACGTGCAGCAGGTACCTGCCGATATTCGGGTAATCTATCCGCATTAACCCCTCAACCCCTTAAACCCTTCCGCCTTAGAACTGGAAGGTCAGCGTGCTGCCGAACTGGTAGGAGAAATAGTCGTCCTGGCGCAGGTACTTGTTCCAGAGCCGCTGCAGCCCGGCGTTGAAGGTGAGGCGCAGGTTCTTGGCGGCTTCGTAATCCGCGCTGGTATTGAGCGAGAAAAGGCGCGTGTTCTCGGCCACCGTCACGGGGGATTTTCTGAAGGCGTAGCTGAGCGTGGTGGTCCAGATGATGCGGTTGGTGAAGATTATCGGGTTCTTCATGAAGGGCAGCTTCAGCCCTTTCGGGATCTGGAAATCGGATTTCATCAGCAGGCTGGGAGTTATGGCCGTGGTGTCCTGCGTGACCACGCCCAGGGCGCCCTTGGCCGTGTCGTTTACATAGTCTATCTTCGGCGTGAAGTGGAACTTTTTGTAGTCGAAGGTGCCTTGCAGGGTGATGTCCTGGTGCACCGAGCGCGACACCCGCTGGTTTATCCGCAGGTCCTCTTTGTCCGTGAGCCGCCGGTTCAGGCTCATGGCCGTATCCATGTAGTTGAGCAGCTTGAAGCGCAGGTCCATGCCGTAGGACTTCGAGGTGTCCAGGCTTATGGTCTTGGACTCGTTGGTGTTGGCGGAATATTTCAGGTTGACGGTGGCGTTCTGCGCCCACCTGGCGGTGCGGGTGAGCGTCTCCAGCTGCGACAGGGACAGGATCATATCGGGGAAGGTGCGGCTGACGCTTTCCGACCTGGTGCCGGTGACCTCGGACCTCTGCACCGAGTTAGAGAAGTTGTTGGTCAGGCTCATAGTGTTGAGCGGCGCCGATTTGCCCTTGAAGCCGAAGCCCTCGAACGGCTGCCAGCGCTGGGACGAGCTGATAGTGTCGCGCAGCGTGACCGAGTTCCTGGTCGCGAAGGCGTGCGCGGGGTTCAGCGAGTCCCTGAGCCACAGCTTGTTCCTGGTGTCGTAGGCCTTTTCCACGTTGGCCCAGGAATCGCCGTCCTGGATATTGTAGTTGGAGGAAAGGACCAGGGACCGCAGCAGCCGGCTGCCGGGCAGCAGGTCGTTCATGTTCAGCGTCAGGCTTACCGTGCCCTGCGCGTTCCTGTTCACGGTCTTTATCTCGCCCGCGCGGAACACGGCGGAGGACTGCACCACCGTGACCGTGGTGGCCGTCAGGTTGTGGTTCTCTATGGTGGTGATGGAATAGCTGACGGACGGGTTCAGCCAGGGGAAGAACATGAAGTTGGAGTTGACGTCCACGGTCTGCTGCATCGACTTCGGGTAGCGTTCTATGGCGTCGGGGTTGTTCAGCGCCAGCTTCTTTTCCCTGACCTGCTGCAGGGTGTAGCCGGGGTTGAAGGCGGAGCCGCGCCAGGGCGCGAAGGTGAGCTTGGCCCCGTAGGACTCGGTGCGCTCTTCGGTGTTGAAAAGCCCGGCCAGGCTCAGCAGCT
The DNA here is from genome assembly GCA_964549095.1 of uncultured Elusimicrobiaceae bacterium. GTDB lineage: Bacteria > Elusimicrobiota > Elusimicrobia > Elusimicrobiales > UBA9959 > JAHJSU01. Next base: position 5,927 of record CAZJUL010000035.1, on the reverse strand, counting down.
CCTCCTCCTTGTAGCCGACCTTGTTCCTGCTCTGCGAGGCGTTCAGCGCGTAGGTCAGCGGCAGGATGCGCAGGTTCAGCGGCATCGTGTACGACAGGTTCGCGGAGTAGGTGTCCACGTCGTCCTGCCGGGCCATTATCAGGTAATTGGTGCGGCTCTTGGCGTAGTTGACGCCGAGCTTCGGCATGTATTTTATGGTCAGCCCGCTGGAGGCCGTGCCGTCGAATTTCTTGACCTTGCCCTGCTGCAGCGAGTTGACCAGGTTGTTGGAGCCGGTGACCATCGCGTTGGGCGTGGTGGTTATCTGCCGCGCGGCGGTGAAGGCCAGGGGCATGAAGCGGATGCGGTTGATGTTCAGGTAGCCGGACTGCTGTTCGCTGTCCTGGTTGGCTATGACGGTGACCGGCGTCTGGAAGTTCCTGTCCACGAAGCGGTGCTTGCCGCCGAAGCTGATCCAGCCGGGGATCTCGAAGCTGCCCTCCACCTTCCGGGCGTTGCCGGTGCGGCCTATCGGTTCGGCCAGGTGCAGCTCGTTCACGTAGACGGTGCCGTCGTGGGCGGCGGAGTCCGTCGCGGCCACGCCCATAGTGAGCTGGGACACCTGCTGCAGGCTGGGCGCGCCTTTCGACGAGACGTAGGCGGTGTAGTTGGAGCCGTTGGTCCAGACATCGGGTATCTTGTCCCCGGTCAGGTCCACCTGGTCGATGGTGTACAGCCGCCAGCCGGTGTAGTCCATCGGGATCTCCACTTTGAAATTATTATTGTCGTCGCCGATGCGCAGGAAGAAACGCGTGCCCAGGTCCGACTGCCGCGGGTTCAGCAGGAAGCGGAACTTGGCGTGCTGGGAGATGTCCACCGGCACGGTGAACTTGCGGTACACGTAGGCGTTGGAGGTGGAGGTGATGCCCGTGTAATTCATCGACAGGGTCTGCTCCACCAGGTTGCTGCTGTTGTTCTTGCTCTTCTGCTCCGAAACGGAGCCGTAGAGGTCGTCGTACACCCTGGAGGGGTCCCCACCCGCCTCGTAGATGGGAACGTAGCCCGGATTGTCCACGTTGTTCTCGGCCAGCACCTTTATCACCCCGGTCGTGGAGCTCTGGCTGACGCCCCAGGTATTGCCCACGGCCGAGATGCGCGCGAATTTTATCACGCCGGTGTCCGGGTCGGACGAATTCTTCTTCTTCAGCGAGATCCGCACCTGCTTGACGGCGTTCCACTTGTAGGTCTCGGTCGAGGCTATGGAGATGGGCATGAAAAGGGTGTGCCACCCGGCGAAATTGATGTGGTTCTTCTGCGTGGAATCGTTGTTGTCCGTGAACAGGGAGTTGCTGATGTAGCCGAAATCGCCGCCGGTCAGGTCGGCGGGGTCCAGGCGGCCGTTCTGGTTCAGGTCCTCGGAGTCCAGGCGCCCGTTCTCGGCGCCGTAGCGCCGCGGGGTGAGCCCGGCAGGCTCGTAAAGCCAGCCGATATCCTCGTCGGGGGCCACCTGCGAGTCGCAGTTGGCGTCCTCGCTTTTCGGGGAGTGGGCAGGGAGGGTGAGGCCGTTGGAGCAGACGAAATTCGACGCGGTCCCGGCGGTGTTGTCGGCGTCCTCGTTTATCTGGCCCAGGTGGATGTTGAACTGCGGGCCCAGCGCGGAGTCGCCGTAGACCACCAGCTCCAGCGCCGTCTTCTGCGAGAAATCCAGCCCCGTGGTGGAAAGCGGGTAGACGATGGAGACCTCGGTGGACCTGTTGAAATCGTAAGCGAAGCTCAGGACCTGCTGCGAGCCCTCGGAGGTGGAGGCGGTGTTTATAACGTTGGCTTTGACGTTCTCGCTGTACCAGTTCATATCCGGCGGGTCCGCCGGCCCGCTGGCCGGGTTGGCGGCTATGCGCCAGAAATTGGCGTCCAGCGAGGGGTTGTCGTCCTGCTTGACGCCCTCCATGTTGTCCAGCAGCGCGTAGTCGTTAAGGTTGGGGTTCAGCCTGGACTGGGCCACTTCGCCGGACAGGCTGGTGCGCAGGCCCAGCAGGTTCAGCCCCTTGATCTGGGCGTCGCCCTCGTAGACCAGCATGCTGTTGGCCAGGTCCGTTATGTTGGGCACGGTGTTCGACTTTATGCCGCCCTGGTACAGCAGCGTGCTGCCGAAGGCCAGGTGGCTGCCGAGGTCGTAGGAGATGCGCCCGCCGACCAGCGACTGGTTGCCTATGCCGCCGAACGGCGAGACCTCGTAGGTGATGTCGATCTTCGAGTCCTGCTTGATCTCCTCGGGGTAATAGAAAGTTATGAAGCCCGAATCGTAGTCCAGGTAATACTTCTCGTTCCGGGCCAGCTTCCTGCCGTCCACCTGCACCACTTCCGACTGCGGGACTATGCTGGGCTCCAGGGTGAAGGTCTTGAAGCGGAAAGAATATTCCACGCGGATGAGGCGCTTGGAGACCGGCGCGGCCGAATAGATCTGGGGGTCTTCGGCGGCGGCGTTGTCTTCGGAAGCGAAAGGCGTGAGCAGGCGGAAAATGCCCTGCTCGAAATCCACCTCGATGGTGTCCGGGTAGACCTGCCTGGGGTTCAGCGAGGTGCCCACGGGGTTGCGGTTCAGGTCCTGCACCTTAAGGGAGAAGTTGCCGCGCCCGTCGTCGCGCACCAGGTTGGTCTGGCCTATGGAATAATAGGTCTTCATTTCCCTGTTCCAGCCTGCCTCGTTGGAGGAGGCCATCTGTATGTCGTTGGGCGTCTTGATGATCTTGAAGTAGGACGGGTAGAGCCCGGCGGTGTCCAGCGAGGTGGTGGAGGAGTTCTGCGAAACCTTGGTGCCGGTCCCCAGGCCGCCGTTGTCGTAGTTTATGATGACCACGTCCTGCGGGTTCAGGTTCCTGCCGAAGGTCACGATGCCTTTCACATAGTCTATGACGTAGTCTATGCCGGGGTTCATCCTCTGGAAGTGCCCGGTGTAGGTGGAGGTCTGGACGCCCAGGTCGTTGGCGGTCTTTGTGAACACCGTCACTTCGTCCGCGATAGCCTGGTTCTGCTGGTCTATGAAAATTTCTTCGGACCCGGCCTTGATGGGCAGGCGGTTGATGTTGCCGAAGGAGACGTCGTAATACTTGCGCCGCATGTAGCTGGTGTCCAGGATGTCGGCGGCCTGGAACTGGGTGTTGCCCAGGAACTGCTTGGTCTTGGTGGTGCCCTTCGTGCGCGAGCCGACGAAGGTGAACTTCAGCGCCTTGGTCTTCAGGTCGGCGCGTATGCCGAAGAGCTGCTTGTTGTAGGACACGAACTCGGACGCCGGCAGCGACAGGTCTATGTCGCCGAAGGAGACGTTCTGCACCACCTCGTTCGGGTCGCCGCGGTAGACCACCGAGATGTCCTGCTTGTCCTGCTTCGTGTCGTCGTAGTCAACGTTGACGCTGATCTTGTTGCCGACCTGGCCCTGCATGCGCACCTGCATCTGCTGGGTTATCTCGAACAGGCTGAGCGACTTGGGCCTGGTGACGGTCTTCTGCTCGTTCAGGAAGCGCTTGCCGGTGTAGTTCAGGGTTATCAGCTTCCTGCCGGTCACGGAAAGCTTGGAGCCGGATTCGGTGAATTCCACTTCCGGCGGGGGGGACAGCGGGGCGCTGGTCGAAAGCTCTATCTCGATCCGGGGCTCCAGCTCGGCCTGGTTGAAGCGCCCCTCCTCGATGTCGCGGCGCACCTTGTCCCAGCTTTCGCCGGGCGGGGCGGAGAGGGGCAGGTTGCCGCCGAACAGGAACTCGTCCCCTTCCGCGTCGGGCTCTTCGGCCCTGAAAATATGCGACGGGTCGCTCCTGTCCAGCAGCAGGAAGCGGCTCCCGGCGGCGCCGGGCGCGGCCATGAAATTATCTTCCGCCCGGAGCGTGCCGGTCGCGAGAAGCAGGAGAAGCGGGAGATATATCGTTCTTTTCACTTTATAAAGGCGCAATAATACCGCACGGCCATTAAAACCGTGTTAGGGCTTGAAGTCCCAAGCATTGGGGACATACCTCGCAGCGAGGTGTGTCCCCGACTCAGGGCTTGAAGTCTCAAGCATTGGGGACATACCTCGCAGCGAGGTGTGTCCCCGACTTCTAAAGCGCCTAGGAATATAATAGAATAAAATAATGCGTATGCCTATATCCCAGAAATATACCCTAGGCGTATTCCTGCGTTTTTTCTCCCTTACGCTGTTCGTTTTCGTGTCGCTGTTCGTGATGGTCAACTTCGTGCAGATCGTCAACCAGGGCGCGCTGGGGGGCTTTTCTTTTTACTTCCTGGCCAAGGGCATCCTCTACCTGCTGCCCAACATCGTGGCCATGTCGCTGCCGCTTTCTTTCCTTATGGCGGTGCTGCTGAGCCTGGGCCAGCTCTCCCAGGACGGCGAGATAGTGGCGCTGCGGGCCGGCGGGTTCTCCTTCGGGGACATACTCCGCTCCATGCTCTGGGCGGCCTTCCTGTCCACCCTGGCGCTGATGTTCATCAACAACTGGCTGGGGCCGCGCGCCCTGAAGCGCTCAGCCGACTACACCGAGTCCATGATAAGCCGGGTGACCAAGGTGGAGCTCAAGCCCGGGACTTTCCACCAGCTTTCCGACTGGGTCATTTATTCCAGGGAAGTGGACGAGAACACGCGCGGCCTGAAAGGCGTAAAGCTCTTCAGGCGCATGAACAGGAAAGGCGCGCCCGGCGCGGTCACCTCCATAAGCGCGCGGGGGGGCTCTTACCGGCTCCTGCGCGAGCGCGGCATAGAGATAAGCCTGGAGGACGGGCAGTTCAGCCAGGCCGACAGCAGGGACCGGGACAAGCTGCTCTACGGGGATTTCACCTCCTACCGGACAATGATACCGTTCTTCACCGGGCGCGAAAAAACGCGCCGGCTGCACGCCAACGAGCTGTCCACCGGGGGGCTTTTCCAAAGCCTGACCGGAAGCGCGCTGAACGCGGAGGACATCCTGAAATTCAAGATCGAGATAGTGTCGCGCATGGCCATGGCGCTGACGCCGGTGGTTTTCTTCCTTATAGGCGCCCCGCTGGGCGTGGTGCTGGAGAAAAGGGGCCGGTCCGCCGGCTTCGCGCTGAGCCTGCTGATAATTTTCTTCTATTACGGGTTCAGCATCACTTCCGTGATGCTGGCCCGGAAGCACGAATGGCTGTTCCCCTGGTTCATCTTCGCGCCCTGCGCCGCCGGCGCGGCGCTGGGGTTCTGGCTGTGGCGCAAGCGGCTGTACGCCAGGTAACTCCCGCAGAAATTCGCTGATAACCTGTTGTCTGTCGCCTGTGGCCGCGCGTAAAAAATCAGATTGACAACTAATCAAAGACCTCTTATACTATCATTGGAATGGTGGTTTGCATCATTGATCCCCACATCGGCGTCGTGATAATCGATCTCTCGATTTCGGGGGCCGAATGTTATTCAAGCCGGAGAAAATAAGCTTAGGGCGCTTGTATGCTCCGGATTTTTTATTTTCAGAATTCCAGTTCTTTGCCGTGTTGTTGGTTCCTGTTTATAACGAGGGCTCGGAGAGCCCGGAGTTCGGTTTCGGGCCGCGCAAGCGGCGGGCAAAGTGCGAGGCGGCGAGCATAAGATGCAGTATTCCTTGGTGTACGCGCAGCGATAGCGGAGCGGGAGCGGCCCGCGCTTTGGCGGGACGCGCATAGGAGGGTGTTTTCCCCGCGAGCCGGGCGAGCAACAGCGCGGGAGCGAGCGAGCGGAGCGCTTGCCTGCCGCGTTAGCGGCAGGCATAGGGCGACGCCGCGAGCATAAGATGCAGTATTCCTTAGATCCTGGTGGATGTCGGTATACCGTGAGGTCCTGGATTTTGGGCTGTTCTTGAAAGAGGTTTTGGAAATCATCTTATGCACTTAAACGACGGGGAATATAAGGAAATTGCCTATAAAATCAACCGACGCTGGCCCTGCATTTTCGGGAAACAATCCGGAAGAATTATCGC
>CAZJUL010000034.1:0-15446 GCA_964549095.1 uncultured Elusimicrobiaceae bacterium | reverse complement strand
TCGTAGTTGAAGGCCTTCACCACGGTGATGCCCTGCAGGCTTTCCTGGAACTTGTGCGAGATCTCGCCCACTATCACGTTGCTCTCGGAGCTGGCTTTGCGCATCTTCTTGCCCAGCACGCCCAGTATCGCGCCGGTGACGGGCAGTATGACCAGCGAGACCAGCGCCAGCTTCCAGTTGATGTAGAACAGCACGCCGATGCAGGAGATCACGGTCAGCACGTCCCGGATGCCGTAGAGCGGAATGAACTGCACGGTGCTCTGCACGTTGTTGAGGTCGTTTATCACGCGGCTCATCACTTCGGACGAGCGCTTGCGCCAGTAGAATTCCAGCGAGAGCCGGTGTATGTGGTCGAAGAGGTCCGCGCGGATGTTCTGCACGGCTTTCTGGCCTATCCAGCTCATCACGTAGGCGTTGGTGTATTCCGCGGCCATCCGCAGCAGGAACACCGCGGGCAGGCCCAGCACCACCAGCTTCAGTATGCCCAGGTCCTTATCGATGAAGACGCCCTGTATGACCGGGCCGAGTATGTAGACCACGCCGCCGCGTATGGCGGCCAGCAGCACCATGGACGCCGCGGCCTGCGCGAAGCGCAGCTTGTAGGGCTTCACGTATTCCAGCAGCGCTTTGAACAGGACCCTGAAATGCGTTTTCTGCTCCTGGGGGATGGCGGCGGGTTCGGGCATAAAGAATATACGGGGGCGCTACTTCAGGTGGCCGAGTATCTTTTCAGCGGCGCGCACGGCCGCGCCGGGATGGCCCAGCATCGCCCGCAGCGTCAGCAGCTCGGCGCGCATGGCGGCGGCCTTGGGCGGGCTGTTCAGGATGGAGAGCGCCTCCTGGGCCAGCTTGTCGGGGTTGGCCTTTTCCTGTATCAGCTCTTTGACGGCCGGCTTCTTCAGCAGGATGTTGACCAGCGAAATGTAGGGGATCCTTATGACGCGCTTGGCGATGGCGTAGGTGAACGCCTGCATCTTGTAGGCCACCGCCATCGGTATGCCCAGCAGCGCGTTCTCCAGCGTGGCCGTACCGCTGCAGGTGAAGGCGAAATCCAGCCCGGAGCGGACCCGGTAATCGGTCTCGCGCACTATCTCAATGTCCCTGGACCAGTATTTCTCCGCCTGCTCCAGGGCCGGCACCAGCTTGTGGTCGGGGAATTCGGGCACGGCGAACACGTAAGCCCTGGCGTTGGGGTAGGCCGTCTTCACCCTGTAGAAAGCGTCGATGAAAATGGGCAGGTGGCGGGCTATCTCGGTCTTGCGCGAGCCCGGCAGGATGCCGATCCTGAAAGCGTTGTCCGCCGGGGGCTCCGGGGCCGCTTCCGAAGGGACCGGCATCAGGTCCAGCAGCGGATGGCCGACGAAAGAAACGTTCCCGCCGACCTTCTTGTAGATCTCCTCTTCGAAGGGAAAGATCACGAACATCTCCTTGACCAGCCGGGCGATGCGCGCGGCGCGCCCGGGGCGGGAGGCCCAGACCTGCGGGCTGATGTAGTAGAAGGCGGGGATGTTCCTGTGCGCGGCCAGGCCCAGCACCTGGTGGTTGAAGCCGTAGAAGTCCACGGCTATCACGCAGGCGGGGCTCTTCTCTTCCATGTAGCGGCGCACCAGCCGTATCAGCTTCAGCCACAGGAAAAAATTCTTGAAGGGCTCCGCGAACCCCACGGCCCCCACGGAGACCAGGTTGTAGATGAAGTGGCTGCAGACTTCCTGCATGCGCACCCCGCCCATGGCGGTGATGGAGAGCTCCGGGTCACGCGCTTTGAGCGCTTTGATAAGGCCGGCGGCGTGCGCGTCGCCGGACGGGTCGCCCGCTATGACGAGGATGTTCTTGGTGGTGGGTATTATTCTTGCCATATGCGTTCAGGTATCAGCGATCGGGGGACAGTCTCCGGCCTATCCTTAGGACTTATCTATCCCGGAATTTTTCAGGCCCTCTTCCATCATCACGCGGGTGGCCTTGCCTATGTCGCTCAGGGATTGGGCCAGCGAGGGTTCCGAATCCGGCATCTTCATGTCGGAAAGCTCGTACCTTTTCAGGGACTTGGTGATATCCAGCGCCAGGCGCAGCGCCATAAGGCCCTTTTCGCCGCTGGGGGCGGGCTTCTTGGCGTTATTTATGCAGTCTATGAAGTGGTAAAGTTCTTCTTTTATCGGCTCCCGCTTCTCTATCTTGGGGAAGATCACCTCGACGTCCTTCAGGGTCTTCAGCACCGGCACTTTCTTCTTGTAGATCTTCAGGCGGGCGCTGACATAATCTATGGACAGGTAGCTGTCGGCCTGGTAGATGCGCATCCGGCGCGAGCGTTCCATCGTGACGCGGCTGGCCGTGATGTCGGCTATGCAGCCGTTCTTGAACTTGATGCGGACATTGGTGATGTCCTCGTGGTCCGAAAGGACGCTGGCGCCCACGGCCTCGAAGCTCTCTATCGGGGAATCTATCATTGTCAGGATGATATCGAGGTCGTGTATCATCAGGTCCAGCGTGACGCCTATGGAAGAAACGCGCGGGTCGTAGGGACCGAGGCGTTCAATGGTGACATAGCGCGGGTTCTTGACGTGCTTCAGCGTTTCGATGACGGCCGGGTTGAACCGTTCCACGTGGCCGACCTGCAGCACCACTTTCTTCTTCTCGGCCAGCTCCAGCAGCTTGCGCGCGTCCGCCTCGGAATTGGTTATCGGTTTCTCCACCATGCAGTGGACGCCCGCTTCCATCGCCTTTATGGCTATGTCGGCGTGGTATTCGGTCGGCACGGCCACCACCAGCGCGTCCACCTGGGGCAGCAGGTCGGAAAATTCTTTATAGGCCACGGAATTATGCTTCCAGGCCAGCATCTGGGCCTGCAGCAGGTTGACGTCCGAAACCCCCACCAGCTCCACTTCGGGCATCTTGGCCAGCGTCCTGATATGGTAGGTGCCTATCTTGCCGGCGCCTATGACGCCGAACCGCATTTTCTTCTTTTCAGCCTTGTTTTTTTCTGCCATTGTTTCCTCGGTGACCGACTGACCGGAGAATAAAACGATAAACCGACCGGGCCGCCACGTTTTATGCGGCTATAAACGATTATTTTACTATATTTGACGGAGGTTGGGCGGGTAGCTGTCGCAACCGCAGGCTTCATTAAAATTATTAAATCAGGGGCTGGTTGAGGAAGCGGGGCCAGAGAGTTAAATGCTAACTATTAAATGCCACTCGGCAAAGTTGTTTCGCATCTCCACCAAATTTAAGACAACCCGCTAACTAGGCACTCGCAAGTGACAGGACTGTCTGAGCAGTTACCCTCCGGGAATTAACTCACCCTTACATGTTTTTCGGTCAATAATAAATCCAAAGCCCCCCAAGGGCGCTAATCCTTTGTCATTACTTTTGCGCTTGTAAAGAACACGCCAATACTCAGGGGTTTCGGTTACGGCAGAATATTCATATTTGGTCAAATCGCGGGAACCTTTTACACATTCATTGGCGAACTTGATGATTTCGGGATTGTCGGCCTTAAGATTCTGGCAATCTTTTAATTTTCTAGAACAACCTCCACCCATTATGCATGCCAAAAAGACAAATCCAAAACAATATGTTAATCTCATGGCTTCGCTCCTTATTTTCGGGAACAATATTCCTGTCGATTTTCTTTTGCAATTTCCATGCGCTTATTCAATTCACCGCGGCAATAAGATGACGGCCCTTGTGATAATTTGTTGCTCAGGCATACAATGTCAGCGGAAGATGCTCGGCATTCCGTATAGCACCGGAAATCCCAAGTAAATTCAATTCCGGTCCCGGCACTTGCTCCGGCACATATAGAAGTGCCAAATTTGGCTTTGATGTCGTTAATGTGAATCTGTTCGTGCTGTATCATACATTCTTTAATTCCACAAGGAGCGCCTGCTGCAAAGTTCAATTGGATCTTATACCCCCCGTTGTCATCGCAAACGACAGTGGCATCTTCGTCATTAAATATTCTTCTTACTCTCCAGATGGCTCCTTTAATCCGGTCTGTTGTTTCCTTCCAAACCCATTTAAAACCGTCCCAGACCCATTTCCCAATAGTTGCAATATCGTCTTGGTAATCATTTGCGATCTCTTTGGCTTTATTCCATGCTGCTTTTGCAAGTTCTCCGGGAACTTTTATAACGGTTTTGGCGTCTTCCCAGTATTTTTTAGCGCCAGCTATAAACTTATCCCAACCACCAGTTCCCCCATCGACAGACATACATTTCGGATAACAGTCTTCTATACATAGCATGCCGAAATTCCGACCATCCGGACATTTACAGTCCATGGGTTTCAGACCATTTAGACAATTAAGCTCAGTTGCTTTCAAGGACGTTGCTGTGGCGGTCTTTGTGGACGCGAGGAAAGCGGAAGGTTTCGCTAAACTGAATTCCGATACGGTGTTCAACTTGGGAATATCCGGCCCGGAGGATTTCAGATCGGCGACTTGGCCGCCTTTTCCGGTTATTGCGGGCGCCTGGCCGGATTTCACGTCGAAATCTTTGGCGGACAGCTTGGTCGTGCCGTCGAACATGCGAGTGTTCTGGTCATACAACCCGTTCAACTTTTCCTTGGCGTTCCCGTCAAGCCCCTTGCTGACTTCATTGATATCCGGGGCTTCGCCCTTGGCGCAGGAGTCTTTCGCCTTTTTCCGCGCGGTTGTTATCAGGTCGTTCTTTCTTTTCTTCCAGCCGCATTTATCTTTGCAGGCCTTTGCGTCGGCGCCGGCCTTGGCGGCTTCGTCGTCCAGAAAGCTTGTGACCGATGAGCAGAGTTGCTCTATAACGGAGCCCTCGCACCTTTGAGGTGTGAAATAGACCACAAGAGAAGAGAAGAGAAGAGAAGGAGTACAGACAGGACTGATATTTTAAAACTGGTTTTCATCCCCATGTCCCCCGCCCAAAAACAACTTGTTCCTGTATTATACCCGACAAAATCAGGATATTCAAGGGGAGGAGGGGGGGCTGTGGCGACTGCAGACCGAAGGGGGAATGAACTGGCAAGGTCTATCGGGCAGGGTCGAACATAGCGGCGTCCAGAGCTATAACCGTCATGCCGTATTCCCGGGCTTTGGCCAGGAAGAGGTCTTTTTCTATTATAAGGGTCTTTTTCGCTTCTATGGCCAGCGTCCCGGCGCGGGCCGCTTTGGCGGCGTCCAGCGTTTTTGTGCCGACCACCGGCAGGTCGAAGCGCATATCCTGCTTCGAGCGGGCCACTTTGACCACGGCCATATCGGCCAGGGGCCCGCTGCCCGAAACGCCCCTGCCGCGGAGCACTTCGCCGGCCCGCTTTATGCATTCGTCCGTGCCTTCCATGGCCTCTACCGCTATCACGGCGCGGTCCCTGACCACCACGGTCAGGCCGATATCCAGGTCGGCCAGCGCCTTGGCGGCCTTCCAGCCTACCCCGATGTTCTTCATCGCGTCCGCGCCGGGCCTGGAGCCGCACAGCAGGCCGGCTTCCGGCAGGTGGCGCTCCAGGAAGGTGGTGGAGCTGATTATTTCCAGGCCGTCCTTGTTCAGTTCCTCAACCAGCGCGCCCAGTATGGAGGAGGCCTTTTTATCCTTCAGGCGCAGCAGCAGTTTTGCCGCCCGCAGGTCCGGCATTATACCGCCGAAGATGGAGACGTGCTTCGCCTTGCCGGCCATCAGCACTTTCGTGACGCCCGACCGCTTGAAGAAATCTATTGGGGCCGAGATCTGGCCCAGTTTGAAATAGGCGGTTTCGGCCGAGTACTGTTCTATTTCTTTTGAGGTAATGCCGGTGAAGCCCACCGTGAAAACGCCGTAGCCGAGCTCTTTCGCCTCTTTGGCGAACATCAGCGGGAAATCCCCGCCGCCGGCTATCAGGCCAATTATTTTGTCCATTTTTTTAAGCGGGGACATAATACTGGATCGGAATTAAGTATTGTGTCCCCAAATCTTTATTCGGCTTCGGCAGCCAGGATGGCTTCGCGCCTGGGCCTGGCCACGCCCCGTTTGGACTGCTCGCAGAACTCCACCATGTGCATTGCTTCGGGGGAGATCTTCTCGCCCTTCAGCCGCTTTATCGCGTCCTTCAGCAGCAGCCCCTCGAAGAAAAGCGTCTTGAAAACGTATTTTATGGACTTGATGCTCTCGCGCGAAACGCCGTTGCGCCGCAGGCCCACCAGGTTAAGCGACACGGGCTTGGCGCGGTCGCCCTGCGCTATGCAGTACGGGATAATGTCCTGGTTGGCCATTGAGCCGCCGCTCAGCATTACCAGGGAGCCGATCGAGGTGAACTGGTGTATGCCCACCAGCCCGGAGATGATGGCCTTGTCCTCTATGTGCACGTGGCCGGCGGCGGCCGCGGAATTTACCATTATGACCTTGTCGCCGATGCGCCCGTCGTGCCCCACGTGGGAATTGGCCATCAGCATGCAGCCGGAGCCGATGGAGGTCAGGTTGGTGGCCGTGGAGCCGCGGTGCAGGGATACGCCTTCGCGGATGACGTTGGAATCGCCCATCACGAACCTGGTGGGCTCGCCGTGGTAGCCCCAGTCCTGCGGCGGCGTGCCGATGTAGGCGGGCCCGGTGATCAGGTTGTTCTTCCCTATCTCCGAAAATTCTATGAACGAGTGCGGCCCGACATAGGTGCCGGCGCCTATCTTCACGTCCTGGCCTATCACCACATAGGGCGCTATCTCCGTATCCTTGTCTATCTGCGCGGTCGGGTGTATTATCGCTGTCGGGTGTATTTTGGTAGCCACATTGCCTCCGTGTTCTTAAAAGGTATCCCGCGGCGGGAGCCGGTTTCAGTCTATCGCGAAGATGAGCTCGGCTTCAGCCGCCAGCTCGTCGCCTACGAAGGCCTGGCCGCGGACCTTGCCTATCCTGCTCTTGAACTTCAGTATGTCGATGTGCAGCTTCAGCACGTCGCCGGGCACCACCTGCCGCCGGAACCGGGCCTTGTTCACCCCGGCGAAAAGGGCGAAATGCCCCTTGGTCTCCGGCAGGCTCATCATCATGGCCGCCGAGGTCTGGGCCATGGGCAGTATCGGTTTTTCCGGAAAATGGCCGTGAAAGACCAGCTCGTTGGCGGTCACGCACTTGGTGCCCACGCCGCGCTTGTTCTCCTCGACTATCTCCACCTTGTCTACCAGCAGGAAAGGGTAGCGGTGCGGGATTATGCGGAGTATTTCATCGCAGGGGATGAGCCTGATGGAGGTATAGGGCGCGGGTTTTTCGCTCATAATGGTTCCAGATATTCAGGGGACAGTCCCCGCTTTTTTTAGTTTACGGCGTGCCGCTCAAGCAATAGTTTAGCAAAATTGACATTGGCCTTGTGGCCGGTAAAGACGGCCTCCACGCTCACCGCGCCCAGGTCCAGGCCCGTCAGTTTCAGGTCCCCCAGCAGGTCCAGGAGCTTATGCCTGACGAACTCGTCCGGGAACCTCAGGCGGCCTTCGGCGCTGAGTATGGCGTCGTCGTCGATAATGACGGCATTCTCCAGGGAGCCGCCCAGGCCCAGGCCGGCCGCGCGGAGCTGTTCTATCTCATATTTAAAGCCGAAGGTGCGGGCCGGGGCGATCTCAGAAAGGTAATTTTCAGGCGTCAGGACGATCTCGAAGACCTGGGTGCCGACCAGCTTGTGCGGGTGGGAGAATGTTATTTTGAAGGACGGAGCGCCGGAAGGGGCGGCCCTGTATAACGCCTCCCCCGACCTGAATTCGACCGGCGCGCCCAGCTTTAAAAATTCCTTTTCCTGGCCCGGCTTTTCCGCCGCGCCCGCTTGTTTCAGCGCCGCCGCGAAGGGCAGGGCCGAACCGTCCGCCGCCGGCGGCTCCTCCCCTTCAAGCGCCACGTCCAGGTCGTCTATGCCCAGCCCGGCGCAGGCGGAAAGAATATGCTCTACGGTGTAGATGGTCCTGCCGCCGCCGCTTATGCTGGTGCCGCGGGCCGTGCCGGCCACGCTGGCCAGGGAAGCCTGCACGGGTGAGGTGAGGTCGGGTTTAAGGAACCTGACGCCGGTGGGGCCGGGGGCCGGCAGGAAAAAGACCTTCGCCGGTCCGCCCTTATGCAGGCCGATCCCTTCCAGCGCGGCTTTATTCTTTATCGTTTTCCTGTGCATCGGCCGGGAGCAGCTTTTTCAGTTTCCTTACCGTGGAGAAAAGCTCGGGCAGTTTCGAAAGCAGTACCTCTATCTTCATGGCCAGCAGGCGCGGGCGGCCGGTGTGGCCGAACACCACCTTGCCGGGGGCGAGGTCGGTCATTATGCCGGTCTTGGCCATCACTATGGCGTTGTCGCCGATGGTGATATGGTCGGAGATGCCGGCCTGGCCCGCTATTATCACGCTGTTGCCTATGGCGGTGGAACCGGCTATGCCAGCCTGGGCCAGGATAAGGCAGTTCTTCCCTATGCGGACATTGTGCGCTATGTGCACCAGGTTGTCCAGCTTGGTGCCGGCGCCGATAACGGTGGCGTCCAGCGCGGCGCGGTCTATGGCGCAGTTGGCGCCTATCTCCACGTCGTCCTCGATTATCACGCGGCCCACCTGCGGTATCTTGCGGTGGACGCCGGCGACCTGCATGTAGCCGTAGCCGTCGGAGCCGATCACCGTACCGGGGTGTATTATCGCGTTCTTCCCCACGGAGCAGCGCTCGCGCACGGTGACATTGGGATAAAGCCTTGAATCGGCGCCTATGCTGACCTCGGCGCCGATGTAGCAGCCGGCTGAGACGACGGCGTTATCGCCTATCTCGGCAGCCGCCTCTATCACCGCGTGCGGGCCGATATGTACGCCCGCGCCTATTTTTGCGGCGGGGTCCACCACGGCCGACGGGTGCACGCCGGGTTTCGGCAGGGGATTAAGATCTTTCTCGAATTTAGCCAGGACCTGCGCGAAGGCCTGCTTGGGATTTGTCTTTACGTAGATGACCGCGCCGGAGCGTCCGGCCAGCGCCGCCGCGGCGTCTTCCGGCGCTATGATGCAGCCGGCCGGGCGGTTCACGGTCCAGGGCGCGTTGGCGGCTTTTTCAAGGAAAGACAGGTCGGACGGGCCCGCGGCAGGCAGCGACATGGCGCCGGTTATAACGGTTCCGGCGGGGCCCTGCAGCTTCCCGCCTACCAGCGCGGCTATTTCCCCGGCGGTTATTTTCATAGCGGGCCCTCTTCCAGCTTTTTGAGCAGCTTGCCGGTCAGGTCCACGGCCGAATGGCCGAAAAGTATGCTGCGCTTGTCCACTATGACGCTGACCTCTTCTTTGATGGCCAGCTCTTTGAGCGCCAGGTAGATGCGGCCCAGTATCAGTTCGCTCTTATGGCTTTCATACTGCAGCAGCTCTACCTCGGCCTGCCGCTGGTAGAGCTTCAGCGCGTCTTCCTTGTCCTTCAGCTCCCGCTCTTTGGCGGCTATGGCGGCGTCTATCTCGGGTATGGCGGTGGAGACGGAAAATTTAAAATAGCTGGTGGGGACCCGGCTTATGCCTGGCATGTCTATCCCGATCCCGGGCAGCCGTTCCGCCGGGGGCGGGGGAAGCGCCGGCTGCGGCTGTACGGCCTCGGCCGGGGGCATGCCGGGCAGGCCTGCGGTGTCGGTGGAGGCGGCCACGGCCGCCGTATCGGTGGAAGCGGTTACGGCCGCGGTGGAGACCGCCGCCTGCGCCTGCGCGGCGTCCTGCAGGGCCTGGACCGAAGCGGCCGCGCTGTTGATGTCCACTATCTTCGATTTCAGGTACGCTTCTTCTTCCGCCAGCTGTTCCCTGGTCTTCAGCAGGCCGGGCAGCGTCAGCGCGAATTCCTTCTCCTGCCGGAGCTTGGCTATGTCGGCCTTCAGGGTGTAAATGCCAGTCTTGCGCTGGCTGATGGCCTCTTCTTTTTTCTTTATGTCGTTTATGAATTCTTCCCGGGCGCCCAGCGTGCCGGAAAACTCCTTGAAAACGCGGTCTATGTCCACGTAGCCGATGGTGCCGGATTCGCCGCGGTTCTCTTCGAGCGAAAGTTCCAGCGCCCCGGCGCACGCCGGCAACACCGTAAAGAGTGACAGGAAGATGAGTCTTTTCATTTTTCCTTTCCTTGCCTTCAGTCGCTTTCATCCGGGGGACAGTCCCCGGCGCTGATCCCTAGAACAGGTTGCCCAGCGTGAAGTAGATGTCGGACAGCTGCTCCCCGGGCTTATGATTGAAGCCGTAGCCCCAGTCAAGCCGTATCGGGAAGGCCGGCGTGGTGAACCTGATGCCGAAGCCGGCGCCCACTTTCAGGTTGGTGGTGCCGGTGCCGAACCTGGTACTCACGGTGTCGAAGCCGTTCCACGCGTTGCCGACGTCCAGGAAGAACGCCCACTGCACTATGGTGTGCTTCCTTTCCCTGGCCAGCGGGAAATGGAACTCCAGGTTGAACACGTCGTAGACCTTGCCGCCGTTATAGGGGCCGATCTGGCCGTTGTTGTTGTAGCCGCGTATCGTGTCGGCGCCGCCCAGGAAAAACCTTTCGTAGACCGGCAGCCGGGGCGTCTTGCCGAAGCCGGAGCCGTAGCCGAGCTTGTTGGAAACGGCCAGCACGAACGGGTAATCGTCTATGGAGAACAGCTTGAAATTGTTGCTGTAGGAAAGCGTGGGCTTGTAATAGTTGACGTCGCCCAGCAGCGGGCCGCCGGTGAATTCCAGGCCCAGCGACATCTTCGAGCCCCTGGTCGGGTCCCAGATGTTGTCCCGGGTGTCCTTGGCTATCTCCACGTAGACCGACGAGGTGACGCTGGTGCCCTCTATGAGCTCGCCGCGGTAGATCTCGTCCACGCCCGAGATCTTGACCTTTTCCAGCGTGTAGGCCGTGGTGAGGTGGTACTTGTCGTCCTCGAAGCGCGGCCCCACGGTGATCTTGCCGCCGGTGCGCCGCTCCGTGTAGGCGGAGAGCGAGTCGCGGTAGGGCTTGAAGCGGCGGGTGTTGAAGATGTCCACGCCGAGCGAAGTGGGGTGCTCGCCTATCCAGGGCGTCATCCAGCTTACGGAATAGTCCTGCACGCGACGGCCGAAGTTCCAGGCCAGCGAGGTGCGGTAGGCGCGGCCCAGGAAATTCAGGTGCTGCAGCGACACGGTCCCGACAAGGCCGTCCCGGGACGAGATGCCGGCGCCGGCCGTGAGCATTCCCGGCTTGCCTTCGGCTATGTCGAAGACCAGGTCCACCTTGTCCGGCTCGGCCGTGGGGTTGACGGCTATGCCCACGTCGTCCAGGAAGCCGAGGTTCATCAGCTTCTCCTGGCTGCGCCGCAGCTTGGAAGAGCTGAAGACGGCGCCTTCCTTCTGCGCTATTTCGCGCCTGAGCACGTAGGTCTTGGTGGCCTTGTTGCCCTCCACGTCGATGTGGCCGACGTAGATCTGCTCGTGCTCGGCGATCTCGAAGACGATGTCCAGCTGGCCGGTGGCGGAGTTGGGCGTCTTCTGCGGCTTGAGCTGCGCCTTCAGGTAGCCCTTGTCGGCGTACTTGTCCTGCAGGCCGCGCATGGTGTCTTCCAGCTTTTCCTGGCTGAAGAGCTTGCCCTTGGTGTAGACGATCATTTCACCCAGGTCTTTGGAACTGTAAACCGTGTTGCCCGAGAACGAGGTGGTCCCGAAGCGGTTGCGCGGGCCCTCGGTTATGACGATATGTATTGTCACGCTGCTCTTCTCGTTCTGGAAGCTTACCGACGAGGATTCCAGCTTGAATTCGCTGTAGCCGTTGTTCTTGTAGAAGCCGGCTATTTCCCGGAGGTCGCTGTCCAGCTCCTGCGGCTGGTAGATCTTCTTCGGCTTGTTCTTCATCTTCTTCACCAGCTTTTTGGCCGGGAAATCCTTCGCGCCTTCTATCTCCACCGCGACCACGCGGGCCTTCATCCCCTCTTTCACGGTCACGGTCAGGGCGCAGGCGTGGGCGGCGGTGTCTATGACCGTTCCGTAATCCGCGGCGGCGTCGATGAAGCCCTTCTCGCGGTATTTCTCCGTGACCTTTATCAGGTCTTCCCGTATCTTCAGCTCGTCGAAGAAATCCTTTTCCTTCAGCGACATCTCGTCCTTGATCGCGCCCTTGGACAGCTTCTTGTGCCCCTTCACGGTGATCGTTTTTATCATGTACTTCTCTTCCACGATATAGGTGACGCGGACGGCGCTGGTGGAGGCGGCCAGGGCCGCGAACTTTTCCGCCACCGGCCGGCCGGGCAGCGGGGCTATGTCCACGGAGACTTTTTCAAGGCTGCCCAGGCCCATTATGGCCTCAATATCCGAGTTGACGAAATCCTGGTAGTAAAGCTTTCCCTTTTTGGCCTTGCCGGTCCTGGCTATGACCTTGGCCTTCACATTGATGTTGCCGGTTACGGTTATCTCCGCTGTTTCCCAGGGGCCTTTGCCGATGTCGGCGGGTTCGGGCGCCGGCGCGGAGGGCTCCATGCCGGGCAGCGCGGCGGTTTCGGTGGAAACCGCGGTCTGGTCGGGGGCGGCGATGGCGCCCGTGGACACGGCCGGTGCGGAAGCGGGACTTTGCGCTTCAACCGGCGCCGGTTCGGTGGAAATGACAATGGGGGGCATATACTCTTCAGAGGCCGGCTGGACCGGAGGGGGCGCGGTTGCCGGGGATGGTTCCTGGGAAGTGCCTGAGGTGGAAGGACCCACAGAGGGGTTCTCCTGGCCGGAGACAAAGGGAGCAAAACAGAAAGCGAGAAGCGCGGACAATACGATTTTTTTCATCTTATGGGTATATACGGACAAACCGGGCAAAAAGTTTCCTCCGGGCTTTCCCGCCTGGACCGAATCAATATATTAGCAATTATTTCGCCCGTCCAGAAATGCCGCGGCGCGGCACCGGTCAGTCGGTCCGCTCGGTCGCGCCTTCCCGCAGGTTCCGCAGGCTTGCCGACACCTCTTCGTACGGCAGGAAGAACATTGCGTGGGTGAAGCGGTCGCGGGGGGTTTTAGCGAGCAGGGCCACGCTTCCCCCGCGCACCCTGACCTTGCCCAGGGCCTTCAGCAGGGAGACGGCTTCCGGAAAAGCCGTTTCGGGGCTGACGCCGAACAGCCCGCGGAATTTTTTTAGCGGGATAGTCCTCCCGCGGCCCAGTTCCTCAAGGACAAAAGCCGTCATCCCTCGCCGCCCGTCCTCCCTGACGCCGCGGTAGGTATTGCGGGCGGGGTCGGCGGCCAGCGGGCGGCTGTAATAGTTCAGGACGCCGTGTATGCGGGAATTGGCGTGGTGGCCCAGCCCGAATATGGACATGGGGCGGCCGGGCATACTGAAGGCGTAATGGGGCGCGGTCTCTTTGTGCCCCGGGCCGAAGAACCTTATCGCCGAAGCGTTCCGTTCCTCCAGCAGGGCGGCCGACAGCTTCTCGCGCGGGACGAAACCGCCGCGGGCGGCCAGCGCCGCTACGGCGCGCAGGCGGGCGCCGTGGCGGCGCAGGGCCGCGCGGAAGCGGCCGGCGTCGCCGCCGAAACATTTTTCCAGGTACCGCGGGGCCGGCTTGCAGGGATACAGCATTATCGAATCCGGCGCCAGCGCCGCCGCTTTGCCGAAGGACGCGGCCAGGTTGTCGCCGCCGTCGCGCGGCAGGCCCAGCATCAGGTCCAGGTTCACGCACGAAAAGCCCGCCTCGCGCGCCCACCGCACGGCTTCTTCCACCATTTTTTCGGTCTGCCGGCCCCTGCCTATGGCGCGCAGCGCTTCGCCGTTGAAGGACTGTACCCCGAAGCTGGCGCGGTTGAACCCGGCCTCCGCGACGATCCGCAGTTTCGCGGGCGTGACGGAATCCGGGTTGAATTCGAAGGACCGCTCGCCGTCCGCCGACCAGCGCACGCGGCTTTTGAGCGCGGCGCAGAGCTGCCGCAGCTGGGCTTCGCTGAAAAGGCCGGGGCTCCCGCCGCCGAAGTAAACGTTCTCGAAAACCAATTTCCCGAACACGGCCGAATAATATTTTATCGAAGCGAGCAGGGCGTCCTTGTATTTTTCCAGCGCCGCCGGCGTCCCGGCGTTGTGGAAATAGATGCAGTAGGCGCAGCGCGACCTGCAGTACGGGGTGCCGATGTAAAGCTGCAGCAGGTGTTTTTCCTTCGCGCGCTTCAGCCGGTCCGCGTAAGCCAGCCAGCTGCGCCTGAGCTCCGCTGCGGAGAGGCCGTGCGATTCGGCCGCCAGGTCCATGTTCAGAAGGTCCGCCAGGAAGAAATCGTTCCGGTAGCCGCGCTTTACGGCCGCCAGGCCGGCCAGCTCCCTGAACGCCTTCAGGCGCTCCCTGGCGGTTGCGGCCCCGTCACCGGCGGTTTTTTGCGGCATGCCCATATTTTCGCAGACGCCCGCGCAAAAGTCAACCCGGACTCCTTGCGGGCTCCCGGTTTTGCGCAAAACGGCCGGCGGGGCGGGCGGCGGATATTTTATGCTAAAATACTGGACGGCTTAAAATTCATCGGCGCGAGGCGCGAATAATGAAGAAAATCTATATTCTCGACACCAACGTCCTGATCCACGACCCCGTCTCTTTTACCAAGTTCGAAGACAACACGGTGGTCATCCCCATTTCCGTCATCGAGGAGCTGGACACCTTCAAGTCCGCCGGCGACGAGCGCGGCAAGGCCGCCCGGATAGTTTCCCGCAAGCTGGACGAGATGCGGAAAGTAGGCAAGCTGAACGTCGGCGTCAAGATGGAGAACGGCGGCACACTGATAGTGGACCTGGACCACGAGCAGGTGCTGCCCAAGGAATTCCTGCTTGCTGAGATGGACAACCGCATCCTGAACAGCGCGCAGTGGTTCAACCTGAAGAAGCACAACGCCAGCCTGGTCACCAAGGACATAAACCTCCGCCTGAAGGCCGAGGCCGTCGGCATCAACGCCGAGGACTACGAGGCGGGCAAGGTGAAGGTGGACGAGATCTACCCCGGGCTGGTCACCGTGGAGAAGACCTCCGAATTTATCGACAAGTTCTACAAGGAAAAAACGGCCAAGAACACCGACGAGCTGGTGGCGAACGAATTCGTCATCTATAAATCCAAGGACGACCAGAAGAAGAGCGCGATGGGCCGCGTGGACTTCAACGACACCGCCTCGGTGAAAATGCTCAGCCCGGAATCCGCTCCGTGGGGCATTCGCCCCCTGAACAAGGAGCAGCGCTGCGCCATGGAGCTGCTGCTGGACGAGAACGTGAAGCTGGTCACGATGATCGGCTCGGCCGGCACCGGCAAGACGCTTATGTCGCTGGCCTGCGGCCTGCAGAAGGCCGTGGAAGAGAACGTCTACCGCCGGCTGATAATCTGCCGCCCGATAGTGCCCGTCGGCAAGGACATCGGTTTCATCCCCGGCACCAAGGAAGAGAAGCTTTCCACCTGGATGGGCGCCATCTACGACAACCTGGAATTCATAATGGACAAGCGCCACCAGGACGACGCGCTGCAGAAATTCGAGTACCTGCTGCAGAACGAGAAGATCGAGATCGCCTCCGTCACCCATATCCGCGGCCGCTCGCTGCCCAAGCAGTACATGATCG
>CAZJUL010000033.1:14303-15465 GCA_964549095.1 uncultured Elusimicrobiaceae bacterium | reverse complement strand
GCCGCCGCGGCCATCCGGCCCTCGCTCTTACGTAAGCTCGGGCCTCGCGAGGTCCCTCAGAGCCGAACCGCCGTCACCCGCTCCAAAACGATGTGGTCAACAAGTGTAACCTGTATGGAGGTAAATAAATGAAGACGATAGAAGGCGGCCTGAAGGCCGACAAGCTGAAGTTCGCGATAGTGGTTTCCCGGTTCAACGATTTCATAACCGGGCGCCTGCTGGACGGGGCCGTGGATTCGCTGAAGCGCCACGGCGCCGACGAGAAGGATATAACCGTGGTGAAGACGCCCGGCGCGTACGAGATACCGGTGGTCTGCGAGAAGCTGGCGGCCGGGCCTTACGACGCGCTAATCTGCCTGGGCGCGATCATAAAGGGCGACACGCCCCACTTCGACTTCGTCGCCCAGGAAGCGGCCAAGGGCATAGCAGCCGCCTCGATGAAGCACAGGATCCCGGTGGCCTTCGGCGTCATCACCGCCGACAACCTGGAGCAGGCCATAGAGCGCGCCGGCGTAAAGCACGGCAACAAGGGCGCCGAGGCCGCGGTCTCGGCCATAGAGATGGCGAACCTGTTCAAGCGCCTGTAATGGACCGGCACGAGGGCTATATGGCCCGCGCCGTCGAACTGGCGGAGCGCGGGCGCTACACCGCCCATCCCAACCCGGTGGTCGGCGCCGTGCTGGTGAAAGGCGGCCGCGTGATAGGCGAAGGGGCGCACCTGCTCTACGGCGGCCCCCACGCCGAGGTCAACACCCTGCGGTCAACCCGGGTAAGCCCCGCCGGCGCGTCCATCTATGTTACCCTCGAGCCCTGTTCCACTTACGGCAAGACGCCGCCCTGCACGGAGCTGCTTATAAAATCGGGGATAAAGGAAGTCTATTACGGCGCCAGGGACGTGAACCCGGCGCACAGCGGGCGCGGCGCCGCCATAATGCGGCGCGCCGGCATCAAGGTGAAGGCGGGCGTGCTGGGCCGCGAGTGCGCGGCGCTGAACCCGGCCTTCAATAAGTTCATGCTGACCGGCCTGCCTTACGTTACCGTGAAGATAGCGCAGAGCCTGGACGGCCGCATAGCCGACGCGGCCGGGCGCTCGCGCTGGATCTCCTCACCTCGGTCGCGCAAAGAAACGCACAAGCTGCGCGCCGAAGCGGACGCCGTGCTG
>CAZJUL010000033.1:8425-14293 GCA_964549095.1 uncultured Elusimicrobiaceae bacterium | reverse complement strand
GGCGGGCATAGGCACCGTGCTCGCCGACGACCCGCTGCTGAACGTGCGCGGGGTCAGGGTGCGCAGGCAGCCCTGGATAGTGGCGCTGGACTCCTCGTGCCGGGTGCCGCGCGGTGCGCGCATCTTCAGGAACGAGCGGGTGCTGATAGCGGCGACCCGGCAGGCGCCGGCCGCGGCCCTGAAGTCTCTCCCCTCCGGCGCCAAAACGCTGCTGCTGCCCGCGGAAAAAGGCCGCGTATCTTTGAAGGCGCTGCTGAAAGAACTGGGAAAACTGGGCGTCGCGCACTTGCTGGTGGAGGGCGGCGGCCGCGTTGCCGGCTCTTTCATCAGCGAAGGGCTGGCCGACAGGTTCGTCTGCTTCGTCGCGCCGGTGCTTATAGGCGGCACGGCCTCTAAAAACTCGCTGGTCTGGCCGGACAGCGTGAACGCCGCGCGCAAAGAGCTGGGCGTCAGGCCGCGGCTCGTTTCTACAAAAAAGGTCGGGCCGGACCTTATGCTGGACCTGAGGTTCAATTGATGTTCACCGGAATCATCGAAGCGGTAGGGAAAGTGCGCTCGCTGTCCTTCGGGAAGCTGGAACTTTGCGTGCCGGCGGACTGGAAGCTCTCCGAAGGCGAAAGCGTGGCGGTGAACGGGATCTGCCTGACGGCGGTTGCGCCCAGGCCGGGCCTGGCCTCGTTCGCGGTGAGCCCGGAAACTTATTCCCGCACGAACCTGCGGCTGCTCAAGTCCGGCTCCCCGGTCAACCTGGAGCGCGCGCTGGCCGCCGGCGCCCGGCTGGGCGGGCATTTCGTGACGGGGCATATCGACGGGACGGCGCGGCTCCTGTCGGTGCGGAACGACGGGAACAGCAGGATAATAGAGGTGGAGCGCGCGCCCGGCTCCGTGATGGCCGAAAAAGGTTCGGTAGCGCTGGACGGTATCAGCCTTACGGTCTACGATGTCCTTCCTGCCTCGTTCAAGGCCGCCGTCATCCCCCACACCTGGGAAAATACGGGGCTGAAGGGCGTAAAGCCCGGCGCCCTGTTCAACATAGAATACGACCTCCTCGGAAAATACGCCGCCGCCGGGTCCCCCGGCATTACCAAAGAGTTCCTCAAAGAGAACGGGTTCCTGTAACCGGCCCGGCTTTTTGAAAGCGCCGCGGCTTTGATTGTGTTATATAGTTATGTAAAATAGGACTGGATGGGAATCTGGAACAACGCCTTTAAAATGCCGTGCCACGCGGAGCCGACCGCGGAAGAGAAGGATTTTCTCGGCGGGCTGGCGGAAAAAGTGAACAAGCGGTCCCTGGGAATGGTGACCGCGCTGGCGTTCGAAAGCACCCGCCCGCTGCACAACCTCGGCGCGCAGGGGCTGCAGTTCCTGAAGCCCATACTCGGCCCGGTGCTCAGCCACCAGGATATGGAGAAGTTCATAAAACTGCTGGAAAACCCTAAAGCCGTCACTCATTTTATAGACCAGCTTGACCGGGACGGGGACAAGCCCGCCGGAAAAACGGAGAAAGACCATGTCGAAAAAAGACCTTGAGATCATCATAGCCACCGACTGCGGCAGCACCACCACTAAAGCCATCCTGATAGAGAAGAAAGGCGACACCTACCGCCAGACCTTCCGCGGCGAGGCCCCGACCACCGTCGAGGCGCCCTTCGAGGACGTTACCAAGGGCGTGCTCAACTCGATCACCGAGGTGGAAGAGCTGTCCGGGCGCAAACTGCTGGACGGCGAGCATATCATAACCCCCAACAGCGGGAACACCGGGGCCGACATCTATGTCTCCACCTCCTCGGCCGGCGGCGGCCTGCAGATGATGGTGGCCGGCGCCGTGAAGGCGATGACCGGCGAATCGGCCCAGCGCTGCGCGCTGGGCGCCGGCGCCATAGTGATGGACGTGCTGGCCTCCAACGACGGCCGCGCCGACCACGAGAAGATAGAGCGCATCCGCCAGCTGCGCCCCGACATGATGCTGCTTTCCGGCGGCACCGACGGCGGCACCGTGACGCACGTGGTGGAGCTGGCCCAGTTCCTGAAGGCCGCCGACCCCAAGCCCCGCCTGGGCGCCTCCTACAAGCTGCCGGTCATCTACGCCGGCAATAACAGGGCTCACGACCAGATAAAAGCGATACTCGGCGACCGCACGGCCCTGATACTCACCGAGAACCTGCGTCCCACGCTGGAGAAAGAGAACCTGATGCCGGCGCGCCACAAGATACACGACATCTTCCTGGAGCACGTGATGCAGCAGGCCCCCGGCTACCCCAAGCTGATGAAGATGGTCGGCGCGCCCATCATGCCCACGCCGGCGGCCGTGGGCACGATGACCGAAAAATTCGCCAAGGCCAATAACTTCAACGTGCTGGCCGTGGATATCGGCGGCGCCACCACCGACGTGTTCTCGGTCTTCTCCGGGGTCTTCAACCGCACGGTCAGCGCCAACCTCGGCATGAGCTATTCCATCTCCAACGTGATGGCCGAGGCCGGCCTGCCCAACATCCTCAGGTGGCTGCCCTTCGACATGGACGAGCAGGACCTCAGGAACCGCCTGAAGAACAAGATGATAAGGCCCACCACCGTCCCGCAGACCGTGGAAGACCTGCAGGTGGAGCACGGTGTGGCCAGGGAAGCGCTGCGCCTCGCCTTCGACCAGCACAAGGCGCTGGCCGTGGGCCTGAAGGGCGTGCAGCAGGAGCGCTCCATCTCCGACGCCTTCGAGCAGACCGCCAGCGGGCAGAGCCTTATCAACCTGATGCACCTCGACTACATCATCGGCTCCGGCGGCATCCTGGCGCATTCGCCGCGCAGGATGCAGTCCATGATGCTGATGATAGACGCCTACCAGCCCGAAGGCATCACACGGTTCGCCGTGGACTCCATCTTCATGATGCCGCACCTGGGCGTGCTGGCGCAGATAAGCGAGAAGGCCGCGCTGGACGTTTTCTACAACGACTGCCTGGTGCGCCTGGGGACCTGCCTGGCCCCGAAGGGCATGGCCAAGGAAGGACAGCTTATCATGGAATGGGAACTGGTAGAGGAGAACGGCAAGCGCCACACCGGAGACCTGCGCTTCGGCGACCTGGTCCACCTGCCTTTCGAATCGGCCAAGGGAACGGTGACGGCGAAGCCCGTGAAGGGCTTCGACATGGGGGCGGGCCCCGGCAACAAGGTGGAAGCCTCCATACAGGGCGGGGTGGTGGGCATCATTCTGGACGGCCGCGGCAGGCCTTTCGACCTGGCCAAGACCCACGCCAGGCGCATCGCCGACCTCGGCAAATGGTACAAGGCGATGGAGCTGTACCCGGCTTAAGAAGTCGGGGATAGACCTTGATAGTGGTGCTTTCAGGATCTAAGATGCCGCCGGTACCGGGGACTCATTGCGGCGCTTGTCGGGATGACTGACAAGGTCTGTCCCCAATGCTTGGAACTCAAGGAGATATATTATGGCGCACGCATATACGCCCGGCTTGAAGGTGATCCCCTGTACGCTGCTCAGGAAAAAAAGGCTGCTGCCCATCCCCGGCAAGGTGCTGGTCGAAATGGGGCAGGAGGTTTCCGAGCTCGACGTGGTAGCGCAGACCGAACTGCCGGGCAAGGTCTTTTCCGTCAACGTGGCCAACCGGCTTTCGGTCGGGCCCGAAGAGATAAAGAACTTCATGCTCAAGGGCGAGGGCGACGCGCTGAAAAAAGGCGAGATCATAGCGGAGAACAAGCCCTTCCTGAAATGGTTCAAGACGGAGATAGAATCGCCGGTGGACGGCACGATAGATTCTATCTCGCTGATAACCGGGCAGGTGCTCCTGCGCGAGCCGCCGCGGCAGCTGCCCATCAGCGCCTACGTGAAGGGAAAGGTGGTGGAGGTGGTCCCCAATTTCGGCGTGACGATAGAATCCGAGGGCACCTTCATCCAGGGTATCTTCGGCATAGGCGGCGAGACTACGGGCCAGATAGCGATGGGCGTGGAGAGCCCCGACGCGGACCTGATGCCGGAAGACATCAAGGACAACCATAAGGGCAAGATCCTGATAGGCGGCAAGCACGCGTGCCTGGCCACCATCAAGAAAGCCATAGAGACCGGCGTGAGCGCCATCGTGGTGGGCGGCATACACGACCGCGACCTCAGGGAGCTGCTGGGCTACGACATCGGCGTGGCCGTCACCGGCACGGAGAAGATAGGCCTCACCCTGATAGTCACCGAGGGCTTCGGGATGATACCGATGGCCGAATACACCTTTAAGCTTATCGCCTCGCGGAACGGCGAGCGGGCATCCGTCTCCGGCGCCACGCAGATAAGGGCCGGCGTGATGCGGCCCGAGATCATAGTGCCGGGCTACCCGCAGCACGTCACGGAGTGCAAAAAAGAGCAGGGCCGCGGCTGGATAGAGCCCGGCGACCCGGTGCGCATAATCCGGGAGCCGCATTTCGGCGTGATAGGCACGGTGGCCTCGCTTCCGCCGGAGCTGACCAAGATCGGCAGCGAAAGCAAGGTGCGCGTGCTGGAAGTGCTGCTCGAGGGCGGCGAGAAGCTGGTCATACCCAGGGCCAACATCGAAGTGCTAGAAAAATAAGTGGCCAAAAATAAGAAGAAAGAAGCCCGCGCGCCGGCGGCCCCGCCGGAAAAAGAGCGGTTCCCCGGCTGGCTGCTCTGGCCGCTGTTCTTTTTCTGGGGCCTTTTCGTCTTCAGGGGCCATTTCTCCAGGTTCACCCCCGACCTGGATTCCCTCTTCTTCATACTTTCCCCGCAGCAGTATTCCGTCGGCGGCTTCGGCGTGCTGCTCGGCCACGCTTTCAGCCTCCTGTCCGCGCTGGGGTTCCTGTTCTCCTGCTTCGCGCTGGGCAGGCTGTGCCTGCGCCTCTGCGGCTTCGCTTTCTTTAACGCGCTGGAAGAGGCGGTCTTCGCCGAGGCCGCCGGGCTGGGCCTGTTCGCGATGTTCGTGGTGGCGCTGGGCGCCTCGGGTTTCCTGTACGCCTTGGCCGTAGCCGTCCCGCTGGCGGCGCTGGCGGCCTGGGGCGTGTACGACCTGGCGCGGAACCGCGCCTCCGCGGCGCCGGGCGCTCCGTTCTGGCCGGAAAAAATAGGGTTAGCGGACGGCGCGGCGCTGGCCCTGCTGCTGTTCGCCGCGCTTTTCAACCTGGCCGGTGCGCTGGGCCCCGAGATCTTCTACGATTCGCTGGTCTACCACCTGGCCGTGCCGGGCTTTTACGCCATAAAGCATAAGATAGCCCACCTGCAGTACAACCTTTATTCCAATGTGCCGCTCACGCACAGCATGCTCTATACCGCCGCGCTGCTGCTGAAGGACGAGATACTGGCCAAGCTGATAAATTATTCCGCGCTGCTGTTCACCGCCGCCGCCGTGCTGTCGGCCGGGACGCGCTGGCTGTCCTGGCGGGCCGGGCTGTGGGGCGCGCTGATCTTCTTCACCGTGTTCCACACCATGGCCACCTCGTGGACGGCCGGCACCGAGGCGCTGCTGACCTTCTTCAGCGTCGCGTCCTTTTACGCCCTGCTGAACCACAGGGAAGAAGAAAAAAAATGGCTCTGGCTGGCCGCCTGCTTCGCCGGCCTGGCGATGGGCGTTAAATACACCGGACTGTTCCCGGCGCTGGGCGTGATGGCGGCCTACGCCTATAAAGCGCGGAAGGCCCCGCTGTCCGCCGTTAAAGACCTGGCGGTCTTCACCCTTATCGCCTCGCTGTTCGTCGCGCCCTGGCTGATAAAGAATTATATCTACAAGGGCAACCCGGTATACCCGTTCGTCACGGGCGTGTTCGCCCTGGACGCCGATTCGGACCCCGTCAAGGTGGACGGCTTCCTGGGAGAGACCAGGCAGATGGGCGCCCTGAAGCTGAAGGACTGGGTGCTGCATCCCT
>CAZJUL010000033.1:8087-8415 GCA_964549095.1 uncultured Elusimicrobiaceae bacterium | reverse complement strand
GGGTAAGGTCGGCAATTCCGAGTATTTCACCCCGCTGTTCCTGTTCCTGCTGCCGCTGGCCCCCCTGCTGGCCCTCTCTCCCCCCGCCGGCGGCGGCGCACTGGCCGCGCTGTGGCTTTATTTCCTGGCCGTGTGGCTCAGCTGGTCCTGCGCCTCGACTATGGTCAGGTTCCTGATGCCCGCTTACCCGGCGGCGGGGCTCCTCATCGGGCATTATCTTTTTTCCGGCGGGCACAAAGCGCTCAAAAACGTCCTTAAGGCCGCGGTCCTGCTGACCTGCCTGGCCGGGATCTACTGGGCGGGGCTGGTGTTCTACTCGCAGGGGCGG
>CAZJUL010000033.1:0-8077 GCA_964549095.1 uncultured Elusimicrobiaceae bacterium | reverse complement strand
ATAAGCCGGTGCTGGGCCAGGTCTCGAAAGAGGACTACCTGGGCCGCACCGAGCCCACCTACCCTTTCAGCCATTATAACGCCATCCGGTTCATAAACGAGAAGCTGCCGGCCGGCGCCAAGACCCTTATCGTCGGCGACGGGCGCAGCTTCTATATGAAAAAGGATTTCGTCGTGAGCTCGGTCTTCGACAAGACGCCGGCGGTGGAATACGCCGCGGCCTCGAAGGACGGGGACGAGATGTACGCCCGCATGAAGGCGGACGGCCTGACGCACCTGCTGCTGAACGTGGCCGAGGCCGTCAAGCTGGGCAAGGGCTACCGGATGTTCTATTTCGACGACAGGTCGCTGGCCGTGTTCAACCGGTTCTGGGCCGACCACGTCAAAGAGGTCTTCTCCGACAGCGAGACGCAGGGCGGGCAGGTCTTCAACAGGACCGCCGTGTACGAACTGGTGCCCGCCAGGGACCCCAAAGAGCCGCCCCCCTACAACTTCATGAACGAAGTCATCATGAAGGCCGTGAACCAGAAATAAGGATAAGGGGACGGGGACGTTGTTTCCTAACTTCCTAATTATTGCTGTCTTTGGGTGTGCCTGTAATTTTAGGAAGTTAGGAAGCAGCGTCCCCTCCCTCTTTCACGACGAATATCATTGCCGGTAGATTGACTAAAATAGTATATTATTACTCGTTATGATAAAAAATAAACTTGTTTTCACCCTCATTCTCTCCCTATTCACAGCCGCCGGCGTCCTGGCCGCAAAGCCGGGCCCCGCGGAAAAAAAGGCGGCCGCTGCTCCTTCCGAAACGGCCGTAATAGGCCTGAAGGTGCTCGACATGCCTTACGATGTCGGCGGCACCGCTTTGCTTAAATGGGACGTCCGCCCCGAAGACACGCCCGAAACGCTTTACCAGGTTTATGTTTCCTCCCTCGATACCGGCGGCTGGATAAAGGCCGACGAATTCCCCGCGAACACCAGGACCGGCAGGGACATAGAGCTGCCGTTCTGGGCCTGGGCCTCCTCCACCAAAGAGCACGTCGTAAAAGTGGAGCTGCCCAATTATTTCAACGAGAAGCAGGCCACCGGCTCGGTCTTCCGGTTCAAGGTCGCCGCGGTCGCCGGCAAGAAGACCGTAGAGAGCGAGGTGGTTTCCGGCGTGACCGTCAGCAACTGGTTCCGCCTGGACCGGCTGAACAACCTGCTGCTGCTGATAGTGGTCATCGTCGTCTTCTTCTGGGCCGTGTCGCACGCCAAGCGCAAGGGCCTGTTCATCCGCCGCATAGCCGGGCTTGACGCCATAGACGAAGCCCTGGGCCGCGCCACCGAAATGGGCAAGCCCGTCTACTACGTGACCGGCATAGGCGGCATGGCCGGCATCTCCACCATCGCCTCGACCTTCATCCTCGGCGAGGTCGCGAAAAAAGTGGCGCAGTACGACACCCAGATAAAAGTCCCGCACTACGACCCCATAGTCATGACGGTCTGTAAGGAAGTGGTCAAGCAGTCCTTCCTGGAGGCCGGCCGCCCCGATTCCTACAGGGACGATATCAACTTCTTCGTCAGCCAGGACCAGTTCTCCTACGCGGCCTCCGTGGACGGCATGATCTCGCGCGAGAAGCCGGCCGCCATTTTCTTCATGGGCTACTTCATGGCCGAGTCGCTGCTCCTGGCCGAAGTGGGCGCCACCTCCGGCGCCATCCAGATAGCGGGCACCGACGTGGAGCACCAGCTGCCGTTCTTCTTCACGGCCTGCGACTACACGCTCATCGGTGAAGAGCTTTACGCCGCGGGGGCGTACCTCTCCAAAGAGCCCATGCTCCTCAGCGCCCTGAAAGTGCAGGACTTCGGCAAGCTGGTGGTCATGCTGTCCGTTCTCTTCGGCATCGTGCTGGTGGCTGTCGGGGCCAAGATGGAATGGGACTCCCTGGTGCGGTTCATACTTAATACGTTCTGGGCCTATTAACGCTATATGAAACTGATAAAAAAACAAATACCTTTAGCGATCGTGATGTTCTTCGGCATCCTGACCCTGTTCTCGTACTATGTGCCGCATAAGATGTCCGTGGACTATATAGAGACGATGAACAAATGGGAGCAGATAGTGGCCGCCTTCGCCTTCCTGCTGGGCCTGCTGAGCCTGTTCCTTTCCCATTATCACAAGATAACCAGGAAAGTGGACGGCTGGGGCTACAGCATTTTCGTCTTCATCGGCTTCCTGGCGATGATCGTTCCGGCCTTCTACAGCCAGGGCAAGCAGACCACCGAACTGGGGCTTACCGCGCTGGGCTGGTCCTACCGCCATATTTACACCGCGCTCGCGGGAACCATGTTCGCGGTGCTGGCCTTCTATATCGTGTCCACCGCCTACAGGTCGTTCAGGATAAAATCGACGCAGGCCTTCGTGCTTTTCGTGGCGGCTTTCATCCTTATACTCGGCAAGGTGCCGCTCGGCCAGATAATCTGGGATTCCGTTCTCGGCTGGACCGGGGCCACCGTTTCCGAAGTGATAGAGTGGATCATGAGCGTCCCGGCCGTGGCCGGCAAGCGCGGGATCATGATCGGCATCTCCATCGGGGCCATCGTGACTTCGCTGAAGATCATCTTCGGCATAGAAAAACAGTACCTGGGGAAGGATTAATATGCTCAAGGAAAAACTCCAAAGCTTTTTCAAGATAGACAGGAGATGGATCTTCCTGGTGCTGGCCGTGGTGCTTTTCGTGCCCATCATGAAGCCCATAGGCCTGCCCAACAAGACCATTTCCCCCACCACGCAGCGCGTCTTCGAGTTCATCGAGAAACAGCCGCCGGGCGCCTTCATACTTTTCTCCCTGGATTACGACCCGTCGACCAGGCCCGAGCTGCATCCCATGGCGACGGCCCTGGTGAAGCACGCCTTCAAAAAGAACCTGCGCGTGGGCGTGGTCACCTATATCGCCGGCTCCACCGGCCTGATAGAGGAGATCTTCGAGAAGGTGCCTAAGGAATTCAACAAGACCGACGGCGTCGATTACGTCATTTTCCCGTACATGCCCAATATCCTGGCGGCCATGACGCAGATGGCCTCGGACATCTACGGCATCTATACCAAGGACCGCAACAATAAAGAGATACAGTCCATGCCCGTGATGGACGGCATACGGAATTACAAGAACATGTCCGGCGTGGTGTGCATAACCGGCACCGCCATACTGGATTACTGGGTGGCCTACGTGGGCGATAAATATACCGTGCCGGTGGCGGGCGGCGTCACCGCCATCAGCCAGCCGGGCTACGGGCCTTACCTGCAGACGGGCCAGCTGAAAGGGCTTATCGGCGGCATGAAAGGCGCCGCGGAGTACGAATCCCTGATCAAGCAGCCCGGCAAAGGCACGTCGGGCATAGACGCCCTGAACCTCGGGCACCTGCTGGTGCTCCTGCTGATCTTGACGTCCAACATCATACTCTTGATCATAAAGTATTTATAGCGTCGTTGCGCCGTACCGGGAATTTAAGCGTTTAACTAGGAGACAATTATGTCAGAAACATGGATGATAGCGGGCGCCTGGCTGGCCTCGGGCCTGACGATATTTATTTTCAGCTTCCTGTACAAGGACAACCCCTTCTTCAAGATAGCCGAACACCTTTACCTGGGCGCCGGCATGGGCTGGCTGTTCCAGGTGTCGCTGTTCGGCGTGTGGGGGCCCAAGATATGGGAGCCGCTCACGAAGGGCGATTGGGTGGTCATTATCCCCTCGCTGCTGGGCCTTTCGCTGCTGACCCAGTTCGTCCCCAAGCTGTCCTGGATCTCGCGCTACGGCTTCACCTTCATGATGGGCTACGGCGCCGGCCTGGCCATCCCCGCCGGGCTTGCCACCGACTTCCTGCACCAGATAGGCGGCACCATTAAGCCCCTGTCCCTGATGGCTTCCATGAGCCCGTTCGACATCTTCAACTCGCTGCTGGTAGCCTGCGGCCTCATTACCGTGCTGTTCTACTTCTTTTTCTCGGTGGAACATAAAGGCCACTTCAAAAAGGTTTCAAATATCGGGATCTATTTCCTGATGATCTACTTCGGCGCCGCCTTCGGCAACACCGTGATGGCGCGGTTCTCGCTGCTCTACGGCCGCTTCGACGACCTGTACACGTTCTCCGCCGGGAAATACCTGTACGCCACGCAGGCCATCCTCATAGGGATGATAATCTATTTCGCCGTCCGCGGCTTTATGGCCAAGGACAAGGAGCAGGAGGCGGCGCACTAGCCCGGGCAAAGGGCGTCAAAAAAGGCCGTCCGCCTAAGGCGGACGGCCTTTTTATTGGCCTTTTTACCGGGTTTTATTTCGCCAGCTCTATCTTGGACTTCGCGCGGAGCTCGCCGACCAGCTCGGGCAGCTTCTGGGCTACCGCCTGGTTGACCAGCGCGGCCTTTATGTCGGTCTTCAGCTTGTCGTTCAGCACGGCCGGTTCGCCCGGCTTCATGTCTTCCAGCTTGAAGATGCTGAAGCCGTTGCCGGTGGCCAGGGCTTTCGTGTACTGGCCTGTCTGCAGGGCGTAGATCTCTTTTTCCAGTTCGGGCAGCAGCAGGCCCTTGGCGATGTAGCCGAGGTCGCCTTCGGCCTTCTTGAGGTTCTCGTCGGTGGATTTCAGCGCCGACAGCTTGCCGAAGTCCGAACCCGTAGCGAGCAGCTGGTATATCTCGTCGGCTTCGGCCTTGCCGCCCACGAAGATCTGCCGTATCTTGGCGGTCTCGGGTTTGCCGAGCTTGGCCTTGTTAGCCTCGAAGAAGGTCGCCGCGTCGGCGTCCGTGAAGGCTATGCCCTTGCCCGTGATGACGGCCGCCCGTATGAGCAGCTGGTTCTTTATAAGGTTCTTCACGTCCTTTTCGGTCCAGCCCACGGACTTGAGGTTCTTTTCGAATTCCTTCTTGTCCTTGTAGCCGGCGGTCAGGTTCTCGAAGCGGAGGTCCGCTTCCTTCGCGTCATAGGAAACCTTCAGCCGCGCCGCTTCGGCGAGCAGCAGCCTTTCGTCTATGATGTCGGAAAGCCCCTGCGCCGAATGCTGCCACCACAGTTTTTTCGTGATATCCGCGGCGGTCACTTTCTCACCGTTCACGGTCGCTATTGGCCGCGTCTCCTGGGCGTAGCCGATGCCGCCCAAAAAGACCGTCAGCGCCGCTAACATGATCGTTTTTTTCATATTGTCTCTCCTTACCCGAGTTTGTTTTATTATACCAAAAAGCGCGCTTCCCCGTCGGCCCGGCTATTTCTTCAGGAGCACGGTCCGGGTCGGGTAGGCTAATTCCGCGCCGGCGGCCGCGAAGCCCTCTATGACCGACAGCAGCACCTGCTCGTGGGCCGCCATGTAGGCCGCGTAGTCGGGCTCGTTCAGGTAGTAAACGGTCTCGAAATCCAGGGAGGAGTCGCCGCAGTTGTACAGGTTGCAGCGGTCGAATTCGGCTTTCGGCCCGGCCTGCACGGCTTTTTTTATGATCTCCGGGATCTTTCTCAGGAGCTCGGCCCGGGTGCCGTAAACCACGCCCGTCTTGAACACTATGCGGCGCTTGGTGAGGTCCTTGTAATTGTGTATGCGCGAGGCCAGCAGGTTGGAATTGGCCAGCACGACCGTTTCCCCCGACAGGCTGCGGATGCGGGTGGATTTCAGGCCGATATGCTCTACGGTGCCGGAGACGGTGTCGGAGGTCACGAAATCGCCTATGGCGAAGGGCTTGTCCAGCAGGATGACGAAAAAATTGAAGATGTCGCCCAGTATGGCCTGCGCGGCCAGCGCCACGGCCACGCCCCCTATGCCCAGGCCGGTGAGCACGGCCGAGACGTTCACGCCCAGGTTGTCCAGCACGAACAGCCCGGCCGCCACCCAGACCAGGGCTTTCAGTATGACCTGGGCGCCGTGGACCACCGAGGTCCTGGCCTCGCCGCTCAGGTTGCGCTGCGCGGCTATCTTGTTTATCCAGTAATTGAGCAGGCGCAGGACCATGGTCGCGGCCCGGAAAGAGAAGGCCAGCAGTATGACGAAGGAAAAGGCCTTGTCGAAGCCGGGCGTCCTGTTCAGGTGGCGCAGCGCGATATAGAGGGCTATGAGCTGGTATTCATACGAGCGTATGGTCCCGATGAGCTCTATGACCAGGTCGTCCAGGTCGGTTTCCGTAGCGGCGGCCAGGGTCTTGAGCTTCTTGAAGATTATCTCCCGCACGAAGTAAAGGCCGGCCAGCGCGGCGGCGAAGAAGAACAGCGAGTAAAGGTAGCTAAGATAGGTGTTGGCCAGGAATTCCCGCGATAAAAAGATTTGAAGGTTCTCGAGCATATGAACAATTATAAAAAAATAAGCCCCGTATTGCCAACCTTAGCTCTGGCGCAGCAGCGCGGCCAGGCCCGCTATCCCGGCGCCGCAATAGACGCACAGCAGCCACAGCGCGTTCAG
The DNA here is from genome assembly GCA_964549095.1 of uncultured Elusimicrobiaceae bacterium. GTDB lineage: Bacteria > Elusimicrobiota > Elusimicrobia > Elusimicrobiales > UBA9959 > JAHJSU01. Next base: position 1,664 of record CAZJUL010000033.1, on the reverse strand, counting down.
GTAGAACCGGAGCTCTATGCCGCTCCCGGCGGAGACCTGGTTGATGGTGGAGATGAAGGCTATCGGCAGCAGCAGCACCGGCAGCAGCAGCAGCGTGAACCAGTCTTTCTTCCTGAACAGGAAGAACAGCCCGGCCAGCAGCACGGGGCTGAGCAGCTTCCAGTGCAGCAGCCGCGGTATATAGTGGAAGAAGCTCTTCAGGTAGGACTTCAGCAAATCCGCGGCGGCCCCGGCAGCCCCTTTCCTGAAGACGAAGGCGGAGATGCCCATGGGCCCCCCGTCGTAGCGGTTCACGGACAGCGGCCCGTTCTGCTCGGTATTCTGCCAGAACCGGGCGGCCATGGCGTGCGAATAGACCGGGCTCCCGAAGGCCCTGTATTGGTGGACCAGGTAGGGCAGCGTCAGCAGAAGCGAAACGGCGGCCGCGGCGGCGCAGGCTTTAAGGCGTGGCCGGGAAAGGTCCAGGGCCGCGAAGGCGCACAGTGAGAGCAGGACCACCAGGATGTTCTCGAGCCTTGTGAGCATGCAGAGCGCCCCCGCCAGCCCGGCGAGAACGGCGCCCCGGGCGGAGGGTTCGCCTTTGGCCAGCGCGAACCAGAAGAGCATCATGAAAAGCCCGCTGGTAAGGTTGCTCACGCCCTGTACCGCGTAATAGCCGGCGTAAGGGTTCAGGGCGAACAGCAGGGCCGCCGCCAGGCCGGCGGCGCGCCCGTACAGCCTGCCGGCCAGGAAGGCCGTCAAAAGGACCGCCGCGGCGAAGACCAGCGCGGTGGCGAACCGCACCGAGGCGTCGTCGCCCGCGCCGAGCGCGAGCATCGCCTTGGTCAGGAATATCGGCACCGGCTCGCGCATCCCGGAATCGTAAAAGAACCGGGAGGCCCGCGCCATCTCCGGGTAGCCGCCCGGGTCGCTCAGGTGCGCGCCCGAATAGGATTCCCAGGAGGCAGAGAGGTTCCAGTACAGCGCGGCGGCCACCAGCGCCAGGCCGGCTATGGCCGCCGCCCCGCGCCCGTCTATCTTGAAGTTCCTGAAGTTCATCGTCAGTAACATTATATAAAATGCCCGCGCTGCCGCCGGTCTGACTTCCCGGCCGGCCTTTTGCTATGATAATCTGTAACTCCCGGCCCTGCCGGGGGCAGCTATGGAAAACAATTCCGCCAAAAAAACCGTCTCGCTGGTGATCCCGTTCTATAACGAGGAAATTGCCGCCGGCGCATTTTTCGGCAGCGCGGTCCCGGTGATGGATTCGCTGAAGGGCTACGCTTACGAATTCGTCTGCGTCAACGACGGCAGTTCGGACCGTACGCTGCAGGAACTGCTCGCCGCCAAAGAGAAATACGGCGCGCGCGTAAAAATAGCGGACCTGTCGCGGAACTTCGGGAAGGAAGCCGCCCTGACCGCCGGGATAGACCTGGCCGCCGGCGACGCCGTTATCCCGATGGACTGCGACCTGCAGGACCCGGTGGAGCTCATTCCCGAGCTGGTCCGGAAATGGGAGGAGGGCTACGAGGTGGTCCTGGCCAAGCGGACGGACAGGAGCTCAGATTCCCCCCTGAAGTCCTGGACCGCCGGGCTGTTCTATAAACTTTTCAACGCCGTCTCGGATATGGCCATCCCGGAGAATGTCGGCGATTTCCGGCTGATCTCCCGGACCGTGGCCGACG
>CAZJUL010000032.1:0-15759 GCA_964549095.1 uncultured Elusimicrobiaceae bacterium | reverse complement strand
GCAGGTTCAGCAGCACCTGCTCTACGCGCCGACGGTCCGCCGTGATGGTGCCAATCTCGGGCGCTATCTCTTCCTCCAGCGCTACGCCTTTTTTGTCCGCCATCGGCCGGGCGGTGAGCACGGCCTTGTGGAAGGCGGCGCGCAGGTCGAAGGGCTCGCTGGCCACCTGCAGCTGTCCCGCCTCTATCTTGGAGATGTCCAGCACGTCGTTGATGAGCTCCAGCAGGTGTTCGGCGCTGTCGCCGACCATGCCCAGCTGCTTCTTCTGTTCTTCGTTCAGCGGGCCGGGCAGCTCCTGCCGGAGTATGCCCGTAAAGCCGATTATGGAATTAAGCGGGGTGCGCAGCTCGTGGGACATTGTGGCCAGGAAAGCGGATTTCAGCCGGTCGGCGGCCTTGGCGGCTTCGAGGGCCCTGTTGAGTGCTTCCGCGTTTTCCCGTTCGGCCGTGATGTCGTCGAAGACGCCCACTATCCCCGTCGGGTACCCGGGGCGCTCCTTGTCCACCGCCTGGGTCCTGATGCGGCACCAGAAGCGGCTTCCGTCCTTGCGCACCAGCTGCAGTTCGCGGGAAAACACCTCCCCGCGCCCGGCTGCCCCGGCGATGCCGGCGCCCACGCTCTTATACTCGTCCTCGTCATCGAACCATATGCGTGTTCCCTGCCCGAGCATTTTGCCCGGCGCGTAGCCGAACATCTCGTCCATCCTGCCGTTGGTCTGCAGGATCACGCGGCCCCTGAGTTCGGCCAGCACTATGCCGCAGCTCACCGATTCCAGGATGGCCGAGAGCCGCTGGTTGGCGGCGCCGAGCTCGGCGGTGCGCTCCTGCACGCGCGTTTCCAGGGCCGCGTGGGCTTCGCGCAGTTCCGCGTCGCGCGTTTCCACCTGGGCCAACATCTCGTTGAAGGCCCTGCCCAGCGTGCCTATTTCGTCGGAGGCCTGCTGCTCCACCCTGAAAGAGTACTTCCCGGTTTCGGAGATCCGTTTCGCGGCGGCGGCGAGGCTGAGGATGGGGCCCGAAATGGCCTTCTGCGCCAGGATGGCCAGGAGCATGGCGACCACGATCCCGACTATCAGCAGGGAAAACATGCCGAGGGCGCTTTGTTCCACCGCGCGCTGGTACTGCTTCGTGTCTGAGCGGAGCAGGATGGTCCCCAGCGCGTCGCCGCCCCGCGTTATGCCGCGGGAGAGGGACGCGTACCCGCCGCCGAAGTCGCGGGTTTCCCCGGCCGGCGCGGGCGGCAGGAAATCGGGATAGCCCTTCCGGGTATACTTCGCGAAGACGCCGCCCTGCGCGTCGTAGAGGCAGGCGTTGACGATGCCGGTCTCGTCCTCAAGGGCGGAAAGGACCTTTTCCGCAGCCGCGTGGTCGCCGAAATCCAGGGCCGAAGCGGCGCTTCCGCCTACCAGGCGGGCGGCCGAGCTAAGCTGGCTGAAGACAGAATTCCTGGACGCTTTCAGGTCGTGGACGAACGTTAGGGAGGCGTAAAAGAGCAGGGCCGTGCAGGCCGTAGCCAGCTGTATGGCGATCAGCTTTTCCTTCAGGCTCAGGTCCTTAAGGCCGAACATCTTTGGCTCCTCCTTCCTCCACCAGTATGGCCAGCTTCAGCAGTTCCGAGCTGATCTCCAGGCCGGCCCGGGCCGCGGCGCCGCGGTTGATCTCGAAGCGCAGCCTGCCGTCCACGACCACGAAATTGACGGCCGCGCCCCGGAGGGCCAGCCCCGCGCTGTCGCCCACGATAAGCGTGTTTTTGCCTTCGGTTATTTTAATTATCTCCGGGAGGCGCTCCTTTTCCTTCGCGGCGACGAACAATATCTGGCAGGGGCCGACCGTGCCGGTGCTTTTCAGCTGTTCCACCAGGATAGTCCTGCCGTTAGCCGTTTTTTGCCGCGCCAGTTCCCTTAAATGGGCGGTGATGCCGCTGTCGCCTATAACCGCTATGGTGAAGTTTTCCGCGGCGGGAGTTTCCGGCCACTGGATGTAGTGCGTGAATTTGTAGATGAAGGCGGTCTTAACCTTGTCTTCGAGGGCGGGGCTTTTCTTCTCGCCGGCGCGGCAGAGGGGAAAAGCGGCGAGCAGCGCCAGCGTCGCGCCGCATAGCCCCGCCTTTATCCGGTGTCGTGTCGCCATGTGTTAAGGCTTCTCCGGGCCCCCGAAAGCGTAGTCCGCCTGCAGCAGGAATTGCCTGTCCGGCTGCCGGTAGCGGTCGGGCGGGCGGTTGGAGGTGTGATAATACCTGTCGTTGAAAAGGTTCTTGGCCATGAGCCGGATATTGAAGCCCCGCAGTTCGGTCAAAGAAAGCGTCGCGTCGGCGACCAGGGCGGCGCCTGTGAAATCGCCGCCGGTTACGGCTATCGTTTTAGTGTTCTTTCTCCTGCCCAGATAGCGGGTCCGGAGATCCAGCTTCGTTTTCCCGCTGAAGGCGTAGAGGGCCCCCGCGCCCGCGTTGTCCCGGCTTATTTCGTCCACATTGGCGCCGGTTTCGTATTCCGAGTTCTGGAAGGTGTAGTTCAGGTAGGTTTTCAGGCTGCCGCGGGCGAACTCGATCTGCGCTTCCAGCCCGCTGGTCTCAACCCCGCCGGCGTTTACCCAGCGGCCGCCGGAGCTGGTCAGCAGGCCGTCCAGCTTGTTCCGGTAAAGCGACAGGTCCGCCCTCAGGTGGCTGGTCAGCGCGTAGGCGCCTGAAAACTCCAGGGACCGCAGCTTCTCCGGGCCAAGGGCCGGGTTCCCGGAGCCGTAGGTATAGTCCCAGGGGCGCGGGGCCCGGAAGGCTTCGCCGTATAACATTTTAAGCGTTAGCCTGTCCTGGTTGTAGACCAGCCCGGCGCGGGGGGTGTTCACCTTGCCGTAGCTGCTGCTATTATCGTACCGGAGCCCGCCGGTAAGCTGCAGGCCCGGGATTAATTTATAGCTGGCTTCGGCGAAAAGGCTCAGCAGTTCGTTCGAAGCTGAAGGGGGGGCGTCCGGGGCCGGCGGGCTGACCGCGGGGTCGCCGCTGTAAGTGGTTGAAAAGTACCGGGCAAGGTTTTCGTGCTCGACCACCGCGCCCCCGGTGATCTCCAGGCTTTCCGCGGGCTTGAAATGCAGGTGGCTCTCCAGGCCTATGAGGTCGTTGGGCCTGTAGTCTCCCTCCTGTCCGCAGGTGGAACAGACGGCGTCGTATATGCTGTCGACCGTGTCGTCCATGACCGTGGCTGCGCGGTAATAAAGCCGGGAATCCAGGGACCAGCCCGGGTTTTTATCGTAAAGATGCTGCAGCCAGAGGTTCGCGAAGCGGATATGCCAGTTGGTGCCGGAATCGAGAAAATTCGTGCCGGCGGTCTTATCATTCGTGGCCTTGGAGGCCTGCTTGTCCTGGAGCATGGCGCCGAAGGTCAGGTCTTTATAGACCGCTTTGCCGTCGAAGGCCCAGTCCTTCTCGAAGTTCTCCATGGTCTGAGACCAGTTGTCGTCGCCCCTGGCGCCGCGCAGGTCCTGCTTGTCCGTGGTAAGCAGCTTGCCGGAGAAGCTCATCCCGAAATCGCTCCCTTCCTTCTTCCGGCCGTACCTGAAATCCAGCGCGCGCGTTCCGAAGCCGCCGGTCAGGGCGCTCCAGCCGCCGCCCTGCAGGTCGGAGGGCTCGTTGGTAATGATATTTATGATGCCGGACACCGCGTTCGTGCCGTAGAGGGCCGAGGCCGGGCCGTAGACCACTTCGATACGCTTCACGTTGGCCAGGTTATACTGCGCGCCGCCGTAGAAGCCGCCGGAGTTAAGCTCGTTGATCTGGATCCCGTCCACAAGGACCAGTATCAGGTTGTTCTGGTTCGGCAGGCCCCGCAGGAAAACATAACTGTTGAAGCCGGCTATGTCCCGGAACTGGAAGCCCGGCAGGCCGGAGAGGGCTTCTTCAAGGGTAAGATAGCCCCGCTCCCTGATCTGTTCGGCGGTAATAACGCGCACGGTGGCCGGGGCCTCGCAGGCCGGCTGCAGCATTTTCGAGGCGGAAACCACCTCGATGTTCATCAGCTCGGCCAGGTCGTAGGAAAGGAACTCTTCAAGTCCCGGCTGGGCCGCCGCCGCGTTAGGGCCGGCCGCCGCCATAAGGAAAAAGCAGATCGACAATAAAAGGCGTCTGTATTTTTTTCGCATAATATAATCACGGCGGGGCGGACTGAAGCGTACCCGCTCAAAACATGAGCAATATTATTGTGACCCGGAGCCCCCCGTACTCCGCCGGCGCGGAAATAATCGCGGCGTGAGCTTACAAAAATGTTAGGATTTTTCAGAGTATCCTGTCCAGATATTAAAAATGTAAAATCTGTCTATGTCCGATAAGTTCGAACTGGTGTCGCCGTTCAGGCCGAAAGGCGACCAGCCGGCCGCCATAACGGCGCTTTGCGCAGGCATACGCGCCGGCAAGGCCAACCAGGCCCTGCTGGGCGTCACCGGCTCGGGCAAGACCTTCACTATGGCGTCGGTCATCAACGAGCTGAACCGCCCCGCGCTGATAGTTTCGCCCAACAAGGTGCTGGCCGCCCAGCTTTACTCCGAGTTCAAGACCTTCTTCCCGGAGAACGCCGTAGAATACTTCGTTTCCTATTACGATTACTACCAGCCCGAGGCGTACATCCCTTCCACCGACACCTTCATAGAAAAGGACGCCTCGATAAACGACCATATCGACAAGCTGCGGCTGAAGGCCACCAGTTCCATTTTGAGCCGCCACGACACCATCGTGGTGGCGTCCGTTTCCTGCATCTACAATATCGGCTCGCCCGACAATTTTTCTAAATTGTGCCTGCATCTCCGGCAGGGCGATCCCTACGACCGGCGCGAGCTGACCAAGCGCCTGGTGGCCATACAGTACGAGCGCAACGACACCGGGTTCGAGCGCGGCACCTTCCGCCTGCGCGGCGGCCTGCTGGATATCTTCCCGGCCGATATGGAGACCGCCTACCGCGTGGAGCTGGGCGGCGCGATACAGAGCATAAAGGAGATAAACCCGCTCACCGGCGACGCGCTTAAAGAACACCGGGAGATCATAGTCTATCCCGCCACGCATTTCGTGGCCGAGCCGGTGGAAATAGAGCGGGCTGTAACCGCCATCGAGGCGGAGCTGGCGGACCGGCTGAAGGAGCTGGGCGCGGCCGGCAAGCTGCTGGAGGCCCAGCGCATAGAGCAGCGCACCCGCTACGACCTGGAGATGATAAAGCAGACCGGCTACTGCCACGGCATAGAGAATTATTCCCGCCACCTGTCCGGCCGCCCCGCCGGGGAGCGGCCGCTCTGCCTGCTGGATTATTTCCGGGGGGATTTCCTGCTTTTCCTGGACGAATCGCACGTGGGCGCGCCGCAGATACGCGGGATGTACCACGGCGACCGCTCGCGCAAGCAGACGCTGGTGGACTTCGGCTTCCGCCTGCCTTCCGCGCTGGACAACAGGCCGCTGAAGTTTTCGGAGTTCGAGGCGCTGCGCCCGGCCACCGTTTTCGTATCGGCCACGCCCGGGCCTTACGAGCTGGAGGCGTGCGGCAAAGAGAATATCGTGGAGCAGATAATCAGGCCTACCGGCCTGGTGGACCCGGAAGTTTCTATCCTGCCGGCGCAGGGGCAGATAAAGGCCCTGATCGGCGAGCTGGAGAAGCGGGCTGCGAAGAAAGAGCGGTCGCTGGTGCTGACGCTGACCAAGAAGACCGCCGAGGACCTCAGCGAATTCCTGGCCGAGAAGAACATCAAAGCCAAATATCTCCATTCTTCTATGGACACGCTGCAGAGGCTGGACATACTGCGCGATTTCCGCGACGGCGAGTTCGACGTGCTGGTGGGCATCAACCTGCTCAGGGAAGGGCTGGATATACCGGAAGTCACCCTGGTGGCCATCCTGAACGCGGACAACGAAGGCTTTTTACGGAGCGATACCACGCTGGTGCAGATCTCGGGCCGGGCCGCGAGGAACCTCTCCGGCAAGGTTATCCTGTTCGCCGACCGCAGGACCGGCTCCATGGAGCGGGCCCTGGGCGAGATGGACCGCCGGCGCGTGATACAGCTGGCCTACAACAAGAAACACAAGATCAAGCCGGAGACCATCAGGAAGAAGCGGATGGAATATGACGAGCTGCACACGCAGCAGAAGCGGGCGGCTTTCGCGCTGGTGGGCGCGGTGGCGTCGGCGGACGTCAACAAGGGCAATGTCAAAGGGATAATGAAAGAGCTGGAAAAACAGATGAAGGACGCCGCCGACAACCTGAACTTCGAGCTGGCCGCCGAACTGCGCGACCGGCTCTTCGAGCTGAAAGATATGTCCGCGCACAGATCTTTCGGTCCCAGGCCTCCCGGGAAATAACCGCGCGGCTGAGCGTTCTTATGGCTTTTCCAGGATCACGGGGTATGAACAGGGCGGCGGTCCAGAAAGCCGTCGCCGAATCCCGCCTGCCGGTCAAAATAAAGGAATACCTTTCCGTTTTCGCGGCAGGCGGCGCCGATTCGGACCTGCGCCGGCTGCTGAAAGCCGATCCCCAGCGCCTGCTGGCCGACATCTCCCTGCTTATCGGGCGCGCCGCTGAAACCCTGGGCGTTCCGCGGGAAGAGGCGCTGTTCGCCACCGGGTTCGACCCGCGCAATTTCGCCCCCGGCCGGCTTGAGGCCGCGCTGGCCGAGCTGCGGGCGGCGGAGTTCCTGGCCGGGGAGGGCGCGCGGCAAGACCGCCGACCTCACGGCAAAAAGGGCCGGCAAGACTTACGCTTTCGAGGTGCGCTGCGTTACCGGGGCCGGCTTCTCGGACGCTTTATTCGATCCCGATGGCCGCCTTAACGCGGCCGGTGCGAAAGCGGTTTCGCTGCTGCTGAAAAAATACCGCAAAAAAATGCCGCAGGCGGCCGTCTCGAAAAAGAAAGGCGGTTTCACCCATTGCGGCCTGGTGCTGGCGGCCAATGCGCAGGATCTCTCGCCTTTCACCTGTAGCGGCGCCCTGAAAAAGCTGGCCGCCTCCGTTTATCAAAAGGCCGGCAGCCCGCCGCGCCGGCACATCTGCCTGCTCGCCGGCGGCAAAACCGGCGTCTACCCCGCCTGGTAGAGGAAAAAATGGGGACAGGCTACTTTATTAAAATAAAGTAGCCTGTCCCCATTTCTTAAATGTTAAAATTTACCTAATGAGGGAATACGACGCGCTCATCAAAACCGCGCTTAAAGAGGACATCGGTCCGGGGGACGTGACCACGGAAGTGTTCATTCCCAGGGGCCGCAGGTTCGAAGGGACGATGTTCGCAAAAGCACCCGGCGTGCTTTGCGGCGGCGCCGCGGCCAAAAGGGTCTTTGAGCTGGCCGATCCGGGTTCCAGGGCGCGGGTTTTACTGAAAGACGGCGCCCGCCTTAAAAAAGGTTCCGTTATCCTGACGGTGCGCGGCTCGCGGCGCCTGCTGACCGCCGAGCGCACCGCGCTGAATTTCGTGCAGCATATGTCCGGCATAGCCACCCGCGCGGCCCGGTTCGCCAAAGAGATCAAGAACCGCCGCACCAGGATCTACGACACCCGCAAGACCATCCCCGGCCTGCGGGAACTGGCCAAGTACGCGGTGAAATGCGGCGGCGGGGCCAACCACCGCCAGGGACTTTACGACGCTTTCCTTATAAAAGACAACCACCTGGCCATGCTGAAGTCGGATATCGCCAAGCTGGGGGAAAAGCTGGCCTACGCGCGCAAGCGGCGGCCCTGGCTCAGGATAGAGATAGAGGCACAGGACCTGCGCCAGGTCAGGGCTTTCCTGCCGCTGGGCTTCGACGTGATAATGCTGGACAATATGAGCCGGCCTGATATGAAGAAAGCCATAGCCCTTATCCGCGCGCACAGCGCGAAGACGGAGATAGAGATCTCGGGCGGGGTGAGGTTCGAGGACCTGGCCGGGCTTTCGAAACTGGGCGCGGACCGCATCTCGGTGGGGTCCATAACCAATTCGGCAGGGGCGCTGGACATAGCTTTTGACATCAAAGCCATAGGAGAACGATGATGAAAACCTTTAAAGACATGGATATGCTGGACCTGGAGACCATACCGGGCATAGCGAAGGTAGTGATACTGGAAAGCACGGAGTCCACGCAGGAAATAGCGCGGGCGCTGGCGCTGGAGGGGAACGCCGAGAAGACGCTGGTGGTGGCGCTGGCGCAGACGGCCGGCAAGGGCCGGATGGGCAGGAGCTGGGAATCCGGCGCCGGCGGCATCTACATGACCGTGATCCTGAAGCCGAGCATCGGCCTTAAATTCCTCAAGGACCTGAGCCTGCTGGCGGGAAAGGTGGTCTCCGACACCCTCAGGACGCTGTACGGCGTAAAGACCCGGGTGAAGCTCCCCAACGACGTTTTCGCGCTGCACCCGCAGAAGAAGAAATACCTCAAGGTCGCCGGCGTACTTACCGAATCAGCTTCCATCAACAAGACCCCGAACTGGATACTGCTCGGCGTGGGTGTGAACCTGAACAACGCCGTGCCGCTGGATACCGCGGTAAGCATCCGCGACATCCTGAAAAAAGAAGTTTCCAGGGAAGAGTTCCTGGACGCTTTCTTCCACGAATTCTGGCAGGTCTATTCCGCCTGGGAATATTCTTCGCAGTCGAAAAGCTGAAAATGACGCCCCTGTCCCGCCCTTCGGCGGAAGAGATCCGCGGCATAGCGCTGAAGTGCGGCGCGGCCGCCTGCGGCGTAATTCCGGCGCAAAAGCTGGAAGAGCACCGGCGTTTCCTGGAGGCCGTGAGGTCCGTTCCTCCCGACCTCTCCTATCTTGGCCGTGTACCCGCGGCCAGGGAAAACATCAAAAACTGGTTCGGCACGGCGCGTTCCGTGCTGGTCTGCGCTTTCCAGTACTGGCATTCCGGCCGGAACTACGCGGCGGCGCTGGAGCAGTCCGTCAGGGGCGGCGGGGGAAAAGTGTCGCGGTACGCGCTGGTGCCGGATTATCACGAGGTCGTCAAAAAAAAGCTGAAAGAGATGCTGGACGGGATCAGAAAGCTCGGGCCGGGCGCCGACGGCAAGCCGTTCGTGGACACTTCGCCCGTTATGGAAAAAGAGCTGGGCCGGCTGGCGGGGCTGGGCTTCCGCGGCAAGAACACGCTGCTGATCTCCGAAGAGCTGGGTTCCTATTTCTTCATAGGCGGGCTGGCCCTGGATTTCGACGCGGCGCCGGCGCCGGCCAGGGTGTCCGCAGCGAGCTGCGGCGAATGCCGCAGGTGCATTGACGCCTGCCCGACCGGGGCCCTGGCTGAGCCGGGAGTACTGAAGCCGGAGCTGTGCGTCTCCTACTGGACCACGCAGAGCAGGACAAAAATGCCGGAGGCCCTGCAGCTGAACACCGGCGGCTTCCTCCGCGGCTGCGACCTCTGCCAGGAATGCTGCCCGTACAACGCCGACACCCCGGACAAACTCACCGAAGAATTCAAAGATGTCCAGTACTACGTGGTAAAAGGCCGGAGTTAGAATTATGAAAAAAGCGTTATTCTGCTTCTGCCTGCTGTGGACTATGGAATTCCGCGCGGCCGCGTTGTATGAGCAATGCGAAACGGCGAATCCGTATTGCGCGGCCATTGTGCCTTCCGTGAACAAGGAGGGAAAGAGTTATGGCAATTATCACATTCGCGACAGGAAAATGATCAATGCCGGATATTCGGCGGTCGTCCTTTACGATAATGATAAGGATACCTTCAGCATGATCGTTTTCGACGAGAAGACCCGCGCTCTTTACCTGACCTTGGACACGCTCGTTTCTCCCAGGGGCCATGATTACACCTATTCGATCGCCGCGGTTTCGGAAACCATGATCGATCTCGCGGGCAGTGGGGATACATACGGCGATCAACCCAGGAAACTCCGGTATTTCATCGACCTGGATAAAAGGGCGCTGGAAGCTAAACATGTCCGCCCGGATATTTATGTGCAGGCGGCCGAGCTTTTCGGGGAGGATATGTTCCTGGCTGGCACGATAGGGGAGCCCATACGGACGGAAACTGCCGGGATAATAGTCAGGCTGCCGGTGCGCGGGGGGGAGATAAAGGCCGGCCAGGCGGAAGTCCTAACGGAAATTAACGGGCGTAAGCTGGCGCCTATCGCGCTGGCCAGGCTTGAGAACGGGCGGCTGGTCTTTTACGGCAAGGACGCGGCCTACAGCTTTGACGGAAAAGAGTGGAGCGCTTCCGGGGGGCGGGATACCAGGTATTTCCGGCCGAACGATCCCTGCGAGAGTATCCCTTTCAGCCGGCTCACGGATATGACCGCGTACAACGTGGGCTATGAGAAATGCGAAAAACTGCGCAAGCGGAACGGCGACGCCTGGCGCGTCGGCTACGAAGGGAAGTGCCCGTCTGAAATCCCGGATGCCGCCGGCGAGCTCCCTGTGACATACGAAAACAGATATGAACGGTACGAAATGTCTTCGCATATCGTGGAAGTCTCTTCGGCGCACAAGTTCGCCGTTATGAACGGGAATGTCCCGGACGGGGTATACGAGCTAGCGGAAGAAAAATGCCGGTATTCCCCGCTGCCGGTGCCGACGGACGACGAAATGCGAAGCATCCACGCCCAGGCGCTGGGCTACAGGATAAGCAACTCGCTGGGCGCCTTCCAGGAACTGGACGGGAAGGTCTGGTACTGCACCTCGTTTTCCGGCGGGGAAGGCGGTACGGGCGTGGGTATGCTCGGCTATTTCGACCTGAAAACGAAAAAATATGAGGTCGCACTATCCTCGAGCGTAGACAGGTGGCCCTGCACGGCGCTGCTGGCGGAAAAAGACAAGGTTCGCATCGGCCTGGACTACCGCGGCGGCGTGGCCGAGTTGGACAAGGTGAGCGGGGTATATGCCTCGTATGAGGTTCCCGCGACCGTAAACCTATTTAAGAGAGTCGGCGGCTCGCTGGTGCTAGGCACGCAAAGCGGGATCTATCTCCTGGACCACGCCGGCAAAGTGACCTATCTCGGTCCCGAGGTGGTCAAAGACGGTAAATTGCGTGTTAAATAGGGCGCTGTCCCTATTTTCCTGTTTTAATAGCTATACATATAGGTGTCGCGGCCGGCATCTTTGTGGTTGCAGTTTATCACTATGGTCCCCCACAGCGGCGAGGATTTATCGTTCACGTAAAGCCATCCTCCCTCGTCATCAATTTCCTTTATCAATTCCTCCATTGTTCTCACGCCGGAAACGATCTTCACGCTGTTGGATTTCCTGGCGTGCCCGGGAGGCATGATGTGGGGTATCTGAGTAATATATTTGGCTTTGTCCGTGAGTTGGGAGAGATCGTCCGGGAAGATGCCTTCTTTGTCGCCATAAAAGATCTGAATAGCGGAGCGCAAAGAACTGAGGGCGCCTTTCATTCTTCCCGACTCGGCTTTTTCTTTGTTGATCTTGAGCTGCTTCGGATCCACCGAAGTTTCCAAAGCTTTTTCTATCTTTTTTAACGCGTTTAACCGGGCCTCTCCCCCGGTAGTGTCATTTCCGGGGCGATACCCGAGATATTGCAGCCCCATTTGTATTTTCCCCAACTCTTCCATCAGCTCAAAACGTTTGAGAGTCTCTTTTCCCATTTCCTTTTTGATCGATCTTACGAGGTCGAGTTTCTTTTGAAGTTCCTGTATCCCGTCCTTTTCCGTGCCCTGCATCATGGCGCCCAGCATTAAGGTGATGTTCCCCGCCAACTCGCGTATCTCCGCGTCCTGCGCGGACCGGCCTGTCGCCGTCTGCGCATTGACCATGGGGCTGGAAGCCCAAAAAAGCAGCGAGATTATCAGCGTCATAGCTTTCTCCTTGTTGCGGATAGGATTCTAAGTTCAGTCTGGTGTCTGCCCCGTTGGAATATTATGCACCAAATCGAAGGTTTGGCGCAATAATGGGGCGGGGGAAAGAAAAACCGCCGGGGAGCCGGCGGTTATGAGCGGTGAAAAAAAGGTATCAGGGCTTGGGCTTTGAGAGCGCGGTCTTGACGGCTTCCATCAGGTCGTCCGTGTTGAACGGCTTGGTGAGGAAGGCCGAGACCTGCGTGAAGCGCTGGAACATGGTCCGCGACGGCTCAAGGGCCGACAGGACTATTATGGGCATGCTCTTGGAATCCGGGTCCTCGGTGATCTGGTTGGCCAGCGAATAGCCGTCTATCCCGGGCAGCATCACATCCAGCAGCATGAGGTCCGGCTTATAAGAATGCAGGTTGTCCAGGACCTCGCGGCCGTTGTCGCAGACCTGGACCTGGTGACCCATTGATTCGAGCGTGTACTGTACGAGACTCGAGATCTCGGGGTCGTCGTCAACTACCAGTATCTTATTCCCCATACCTTAAATTTAACACATATTCTATTTACTGGTCAAGATTATTCAGTAAAGAAGGTGCTTTTTCCGGGTCTCTTTGAAGGCCGCGTTGTTCCTTTCGAAATCGGCTATTATGGCCGCCGGCTTCTCGCCTTTTTCCAGCAGCTCGAAGAAACGCCCGTCGCCGGTCATCTTTTTTATCTCCGCCGCCCTCACCGTAAAATCGGCTTTGCTGTTCTCCCGCAGGTAGTACGCGGCGTAGACGAAAATATCCAGCGCGCGCACCAGCCCCGGCCGCGTTATCTCTATAGCCACGCCCAGGCAGCGCTTGCCTTCGTACATATCCTTGTCCGGGATCCGCTCCTGGTAAGAGAACTTCACGCCTTTCAGCGGCGCCTTCGAAAGCTGTCTTGCCAGTTTCTCCGCGTCCATCCAGGGGGCACCGAACCACATGAAAGGGCTGCCCGTGCCGCGCCCCACCGAAACATTGGTCGCCTCGAAACAGCCCAGGCCCGGGTAAAGTATCTCGGCCTGCACGCTCCTGATGTTGGGAGACGGGTTGGTCCACACCACGGCCGTCTGGTCGAAGAACATCTCCCGGTTCCAGTTCTCCATTTTTATCACGGTCAGGTTTAGGTCCAGCTTCTTGAAATCCTTGTGGAACAGCGCCATCTCCCCGGGCGTGAAGGCGTGGCGCACAGGCACTGCCAGGTAGGCGGTAAAAGCGCTCACGTCCGGCGCCAGCACCGGCCCCTCCACCATATTGCCGCCTACCGGGTTGGGCCTGTCCAGCACCACGAACCCGATGCCGCTCTTCGCGGCCTCTTCCATCATATAAGCCATCGTGGTGAGATAAGTGTAGAACCGCGCGCCTATGTCCTGTATGTCGAAGACCAGCACATCGATGCCCTTAAGCATCTCCGGCGAAGGCCGCTGGCTCTTGCCGTAAAGGCTCAGGACCGGCACGCCCGTGACCGGGTCCGTGGAATTGCCTATCAGCGCGCCGCCTTCCTCCGTCCCCCTGAACCCGTGCTCCGGCGAAAAGATCGCCGCCAGGTTCACCTTGCCCGAACCGAACATCGCGTCGATAGCGTTCTTCCCGTCCCTGTTCACCGAAGTATGATTCGTTATCAGCCCCACCCTTTTCCCTTTCAGCTGCTCAAAGTTGTCCCGCTCCAGCACATCCAGCCCCGTAAGCGTGAACTGCGCAGCCATCGCCGGCGCGAGGAAGAACAGGAGCATCAAAAAGGTAGCAGGTACCTTTTTCTTTTACCGCCTCCGGCTGCCGGCTTTTCCTTCAGCACCAGCAGGTAGATGGCGCCCTGGTCCCAGAGCTTGAAAGCGAAAGTGCGCGCCTTGGCCCCGTTCCCCGCGTAAAAATCTATCCGCCCCGGCCCCTTAATCGCGCCCCCCGTATCCTGGCAGAACACGAAACGCGCGTCCAGCTTGCGGCCCAGCAGCTCGCCCTTCTCGTTCACATCCGGCGTGTTCACCGTCATAAAAGCCAGCGCGCCCATAGGCACCAACGCATTGTCCACCGCCACCGACCGCCAGCCCACCAGCGGCAGACCGTAAGTGCCGTCCGGACCCTCTTCGATATCGGCCGGCTGCTCCAGCTTAAAGAAAGTATACCGCCTGTTCTGGCTCATTATCGCCCGCTCTTTCTCCGGGTGCGCCAGCAGGTATTCCTTGCCCTTCTCGTGGGACAGCCCTTCCCTGGGCAGCGCGCCGGATTCCACCAGCGCCGTCAGCCAGCCCTTGAATTTCAGGCTGTTGGTGGCCGCGAACTTCGCCTTTAGCTGCCTCCCGTCCTCCAGCTGCAGCCTGCCGGAGCCCTCTATGTGCAGGTCCATTATGTCCGCCCGGTCCTTGAACCAGGCCAGCTCCAGGCCTTTGCCGTCAAGAGCCCCGCCGAAATCTATCTCTTCCCTGGCCATATACGGGACCAGCGCCTTATCCTTCAGGCGGCCCGTCAGCTTTTCGCCCTTGAACTTGTCGTTGAAATCTTCCAGGTTCACGGTGACCATGTCGTCCGGCTTGGCGTAGATCGGGTACTTGTAGTCCCCGGTTTTTGCCAGGCTGGCCGGCAGGGTCGGCTCGTAATAGGAACTGAAGACCACCGTGCCGGTGGAATCGCGGCCGGCCAGCTGGTAGATGTCGAACTTCTCCCTTATCCCGCGGTCCACCGCCGCCTGGTCCGCGGCCGAGGACAGCAACTTAATGAACTCGCTGGTGGAGGCGGCCAGGGTCTCGGCCGTTATTTTCCGCTGACCGAAAGTGTAGGGTATGGCGCCTGCTTTCCCGGTCTGGAAATATTTCAGGTTCAGCGCCGCCGCTTTCAGCAGCGTCTTCTTGTCGTCCTGGTCGAAAAAGGAAGGAAGCTTCGCCGGGTCGGCGGGCATCACCGCGGGTATGGTCGGCGCGGCGGTGGCGACGCAGACCTGGGGGCAGGGCGGGCAGAGAGGGCAGGGAACGGCGGCGCCGCCCGGCTTATCCCCGCCTACAGTGGCGCAACCGGCCAAAAAGAGGGGTAGAACGGCCGCAAAATATTTTTTCATGCTGTATCTCCCGGATCAAGTCGCCGAATAGCCGCGGGTTTCGGGTCGTTTTCCCCTGCCGGCGGCCTGCGCGGTACCGTGCTCCCGCCGCCCACCCGCCGCCCGGTTTTCCATTGGGAAAAAAACCCCGCCGCGGCTTCTATTATCCCAAAAATTCATTGTTGACACAAGTTCCATTATCTATTAAACTTTACCAATGAAAAGAAACCTGATTTTACTATTACTTTTATTGACAATTCCCTCCTTTGCGGCGGCTGAAGAAGCCAAACTCCTGGATTTCAGCGGCAAGGTGGACCTGCGGCCGGGGCGCGAGGGCAAATGGGCTCCCGCCAAGCGGAACGCGGAAGTGATAGAGGGCGCGGCCGTCCGCACCGCCGAGGGCGCCACTGCGGTGGTGCTGCTGCCCAACAAGACCAGGGTCTGGATGAAGGAATCCACCAGCTTCGAACTGGAACAGCGGACCACGCTCGCCTCGCGGCTGGCGCTGGTCTTCGGCAGGATAAAGCTGCGCGTGCCGCACCTGCGGATAAAGGAAAAATTCGAAGTGCGCACTCCCGCCGCCGTCTGCGCGGTCAGGGGCACCGAATTCACGCTGGACACGGACGAGGCCGGCAGGATGAGCATCAACGTGCTCTACGGCGAGGTGAAGCTGAATTTCGTGGTGCCCCCTGAAAAAGGCGCGGCCGAGCTGTTCATCCCCCAGGGCCGGAGCATGCGCCTGGAGGAAAAAGGCCAGCCGGGCAAGGTGGCCCTTCTGACCGCCGCCGAGGAGCGCAGCTCGCTGGAGGACTGGGACCCGTGGCTGAAGCCGGAGGAACGGCAGGAGGGGATGAAGGAAAAAGAGAACGACCGCGCCAGCCTCAAAGAGTTCGCCAGCGCCGCCGGCAGCACCGAGAACGCCATCAAGGATTTCCTGAACACGGTTAAAGAGTCGGACCTGGAGGCC
>CAZJUL010000031.1:3065-16075 GCA_964549095.1 uncultured Elusimicrobiaceae bacterium | reverse complement strand
GGATGTCCCCGTCCTCGAGCGTTATCGCCGCGATGCCCGAGCGCCGGATATTGGCGAAGTCGCTGATGGACGTCTTCTTGATGTTGCCCTTGCGGGTGCACATCACGAGGTTGGTCTCCTTGCCCTTCGCCTCTTCGAACGATTCGATGGCGATGACGGAGGTGACCGTTTCGTCCTTCACCTGCAGCAGGTTCACTATGGCCTTGCCGCGCGAGGTCCGGTTGCCCTCCGGGATCTCGTAGCCCTTCAGCGCGTAGACCTTGCCGCGCGTGGTGAACATAAGTATCGTGGCGTGGCTGGAGGTCACGAAGAGCTTCTCGATGAAGTCCTCTTCCTTGACGTCGGAGCCGATGATGCCCTTGCCGCCCCTGCCCTGCACCTTGTAGGTGTCGGCCGGGATGCGCTTGATGTAGCCGCCGTGGGACATGGTGATGACCACGCTCTCTTCGGGGATCAGGTCCTCGATGTCGAGCTCCGCGGCCTCGCCGGTGAGCTCGGTCCTGCGCTTGTCGCCGTACTTGGCCTTCAGCTCTTCGAGCTCCTTGATGATGATCTTGAGGATCTTTTTGGGGTCCGCCAGGATGGCGCGCAGTTCCGTGATCAGCTTCATCAGGGCTGCGTGCTCTTCTTCGATGGCGCCGACCTCGAGCCGGGTGAGCTGGTGCAGGCGCATATCGAGGATGGCCTGCGCCTGTATCTCGCTCAGCGCGAATTTCGCTATCAACCTGGTCCTGGCTTCAAGCGAGTCCTTGGACTTCTTAATGATCTCGACCACCGCGTCGATGTTCCTGAGCGCTATCAGGTAGCCTTCCAGGATGTGGGCCCGCGCGAGCGCCTTGTTCAGGTCGTACTTGGTCCGGTTATAGACCATTATGCGGCGGTGCCGCACGTACTGCTGTATGACTTCCTTCAGGGACAGCACCCGCGGCCTGCCGTCCACGATGGCCAGCATGATGACGCCGAAAGAGGTCTCCATCTGCGTGTGCTTGTAAAGCTGGTTCAGCACCACCTGCGCGTTGCCGTCGCGTTTTATCTCAATGACCACGCGCATCCCGCGGCGGTCCGACTCGTCGCGGATGTCGGAGATGTCCGGGATCTTCTTGTCCTTGACCAGCCCGGCGATGGTCTCTATCATCGTGGACTTGTTGACCTGGTAGGGGATCTCGGTGATGATGATGGCCTCGCGGTTGCCCTTCATCTCCTCTATCTCGGCCCGGGCCTGGGTCTTTATGGAGCCGCGGCCGGTCTCGAAATAATCCCTGATGCCGGCCCGCCCGCGGATGATGCCGCCGGTCGGAAAGTCCGGGCCCTTGATGATCTTCATCAGGTCTTTCGTCGCTATGTCCGGGTTGTCTATGACCGCTATCGTGGCGTCGCAGACTTCGCCCAGGTTGTGCGTGGGAATGTTGGTGGCCATGCCGACGGCTATGCCGGAGGAGCCGTTCACCAGCAGGTTCGGCAGCTTGCCGGGCAGGACCGACGGCTCTTTCATGGACCCGTCGTAGTTCGGGACGAACTTGACCGTGTCCTTTTCCAGGTCGGCCAGCAGCTCGTCGGCTATGCCGGAGAGGCGGGCCTCGGTGTAGCGCATCGCGGCCGCGGGGTCGCCGTCCACGGAGCCGAAGTTGCCCTGGCCGTCCACCAGCGTGTAGCGCAGCGAGAACGGCTGGGCCATGCGGACCATCGTGTCGTAGATGGCCGCGTCGCCGTGCGGGTGGTACTTGCCCATCACGTCGCCGACCACGCGCGCGGACTTCTTATAGGGCTTGTTGTGCTGCAGGCCCATGTCGTCCATCGTGTAGAGCACCCTGCGGTGCACCGGCTTCAGGCCGTCGCGCACGTCGGGCAGCGCCCTGCCGACTATGACGCTCATGGAATATTCTATGTAGGAGGACTTCATTTCCTCGCTGATGTCGCGGTCCGCGACGTTCGCGAAAAGGTTCTCCGCCGGCGGGTTCTTGGGATCTTTCGGTTCTGTCATTTCACATACTCCTTACGATGCTGTCGGGCCTTAAATATCCAGGTTCCGCGCTTCCAGCGCGTTCTGCTCTATGAACACGCGCCTGGGCTCCACTTTGTCGCCCATCAGCGTGGTGAAGATGGCCTCGGCCTCGGCCGGGTCTTCCAGCGACACCTTCAGCAGGCGGCGCCTGTACGGGTCCATGGTGGTCTCCCAGAGCTGTTCCGGGTTCATTTCGCCCAGACCTTTATAGCGCTGTATGTTGGCGCCCGCCGAGCCGATCTTCAGCACGTTCTCCAGCAGGCCCTTTATGTCGTGCGCCTTCACCGCGGTCTTCTCGGTGGTGATATCGAACGCCGCGTCCTTCTTCTTTTCCTTCGTCTCTTCCGGGGCGATAAAATCCTCCACCGTGTAGCCGAGGGCTTTCAGCTTCTGGTTGATGTTGTTGATGCGGGAGAATTCGCCCAGGGACTGGAACTCCGGCCCGAGGCTCTCTTCTTCCATCCCCATCTCGCCCTCTTTCAGTTCCTTCGACATGGCTTCTTTGCGCTTGGCTATGAATTCGTTCTCGTATTTGAGCCATTCGGTTTCGGTGTAGAAGTACCTGTAGGTCTCCGGCGCGGTCTCTATGCGGTAGAGCGGGATCTTCCCTTCGGCCGCGAAGACCAGGTAATCCGCCAGCGTGAGGGCCTTGGACTCCAGCCTCCTGAGCACGTTCTCCAGCGAGACGGCCAGCGCCAGCAGGTCGGCCAGCTCTTTGGTCTCCAGCTTTTTGCCCTTGGCGCCGCGAACCTCCACGCAGGAGATGGCTTCCTTCAGCTGCCAGGCCTGCAGCTTCTCGTCGTTGTCGAAATAGGATTCGAACTTGCCCTTCTTGACCTTGTAGAGCGGCGGCTGGGCTATGTAGACGTGGCCCTGCTCGATGAGCGGGCGCATCTGCCTGTAGAAGAAGGTCAGCAGCAGCGTGCGGATGTGCTGGCCGTCCACGTCGGCGTCGGCCATCAGGATGATCTTGTGGTAGCGCAGGTTCTCGATGTTGAAGCCGTCCTCGCCCTCGCCCACGCCGGTGCCGATGGCGGAGATCAGCGTGCGCACCTGCTCGTTGGAGATGATCTTCACCAGCTGGGATTTCTCCACGTTCAGGATCTTGCCCCTGAGCGGCAGGATGGCCTGGAAGACGCGGTCGCGGCCCTGCTTGGCCGAGCCGCCGGCCGAGTCGCCTTCCACTATGAAGATCTCGGATTTGTGGGGATCGCGCTCCTGGCAGTCCGCCAGCTTGCCCGGCAGGCCGGAGTCGGTCAGCGAGCCCTTGCGGCGCGCCAGCTCTTTGGCCTTCCTGGCGGCTTCGCGCGCGTCGGCGGCGCCGATGGACTTCTGGCAGATGGCCTTGGCTATGGAGGGATGCTCCTCGAAGAAGACCGTCAGCATCTCGCCGGCGATGGATTTTACTATGCCTTCCACCTCGGAGTTGCCCAGCTTGGTCTTGGTCTGCCCCTCGAACTGCGGGTGCGGGATCTTGACCGAGATGACGGTGGTCAGCCCTTCGCGGACGTCGTCGCCGGTGACGGTGTAGGCCTTGTCCTTCAGCAGGTCGTATTTCTTTATGTAGTCGTTTATCACGCGCGTCAGCGAGGACCGGAAGCCGGACACGTGGGTGCCGCCCTCGGTGGTCTTGATGTTATTGACGAAGGAATAGATGTTCTCGGAATAGTCGCCGCTGTACTGTATGGCCAGGTCCAGCATCACGTCGCCGTCGGTCTTCGAGATGAAGATGGGCGTATCGTGCAGCACGGTCTTATTGGTGTTCAGGAACTTCACGAACTGCTTGATGCCGCCCTCGAAGAAGAAGGTGTGCTTCTTATCGTCGCGCTCGTCTATGATGGTGATGCGCGACCCCGGGTTCAGGAAGGCCAGCTCGCGCAGGCGGTTGGAGACGGTGTCGAAAGAGAAGATCACGTCGCCGAAGATCTGCGCGTCCGGCTTGAAGGTCACGGTCGTGCCGTGCTCTTCGGTGCTGCCCGTGGGCCGCACTTCGGTCTTGGGCTTGCCGCGCTCGTAGCGCTGCTCCCAGGATTTCCCGTCGCGGTGCACCACCACCTCCATCCATTCGGACAGGGCGTTGACCACGGAGACGCCGACGCCGTGCAGGCCGCCGGAAACCTTGTAGGCGTTGGAATCGAATTTGCCGCCGGCGTGCAGCACGGTCAGCACCACTTCCAGGGCGGATTTTCCCTTGAGCTTGGGGTCTTTGACCTCTTTCATCGGGTCCACGGGGATGCCGCGGCCGTTATCGGAGACTGAGCAGACGTTCTCTTCCTTCAGCACTATCTCTATGGTGTTGCAGCCGCCGGCCAGGATCTCGTCTATGGAATTGTCCACTACTTCGTAGACCAGGTGGTGCAGGCCGGTCACGCCGGTGGAGCCGATATACATCGCCGGCCTTTTCCGCACGGCTTCCAGCCCTTCCATCACCTGTATTTTAGACGCGTCGTAGCTTTCGGGTTTGGTCTTGTTCATTGTGCTGTTCTCCATGTTGCTCCTTAAGAACCTTTGAGGTCGGGGACATACCTCGCCGCGAGGTGTGTCCCCAATGTTTGGGGCTTCCAGCCTTAGAGCTCACTACCCGTCCTTATCTTCTTTATCCACGGCCGGGCGAAATACCTGTTGAGGCTCCTCAATAGCTGCTTGCTGCGCATTACCAGCTCGTTCGACACCACTGAAGAATCCGTCTTCACCACCAGGCAGCCGTTGTCCACGCCCAGCAGCCGGCAATGGTCCTTCAGCCGGCCTATTTCCTTGTTCCAGACCGCGTCGAGTATGACCAGCCTGTCGGGAGTCATACCGCCGAACGTTCTCCAGGAATTCTTAACGGACGCGATGTTGGTCCAGTTGGAACTTCTTTTTGTCAGGAACATGTCGCTGCTTTCTCCGCCGCTTTTCTACTGCTGGGTCCTGAGCGGCATCACTATGTAGACAAAATCCTCGTTGCCCGGTATCCGTATGGTGGCCGGGGTGGAGGGCGCGTTGAAATCGAAGATCACGCCGCCTTCTCCCGCGTTCTTGAGGATGTCCAGCACGAACTTCGGGTTGAAGCTCACCTGGAGGTCCTTTCCTTTATAATCCACTTCCAGCTCGTCCTCGAAGTCTATGTTCTGCGCGGACGAATTAACGATCAGCATTCCTTTTTTAAAGGTGTATTTCACGGCGCCGCTGCGCTCGTTGGAGCAGATGGCCGCCCGCTTGGTCACGGCGGTCAGCTTGGGCGCGTTCATCTCCACCGAGATCTCCTTGGTCTTGGGCATTATCTGGTCATAGGCCGGGAAATTCCCCTCTATGAGCCGGGAGATGAAGACGGTCTTGCCGATCTTGAACCCTATCTGGTTGGAGGAAAGGCCTACTACGATGTCCTCTTTTTCGTCGAAATCGGAGCTCTTTATGAATTTGACCAGCTCGTTCAGGATCTTGGACGGTACTATTACCTTGAAATCCTTCTTTATCTTCAGCTTCCCGTTATTAGCCAGCGCCAGGCGCCGCCCGTCCGTGGCTACCACGGTGAACACGTCTTTTTCGTGCTTCCACAGCAGGCCGTTCAGGAAGTGCCTGTCGTCTTCCGTGGAGGCCGAGAAGATGGTGCCCGAGATCATGGCCGAAAGCAGCCCGGCCGGGATCTTGAAGGAATTGGTCTCGTCCAGGTCGGGGATGACCGGGTAGTCGTTCTTGGGCGCGCCGCTCAGCTTGAACTTGGATTTGCCGCTGTTGATGGCCACGCGGTTGGATTCGTCCACCGCCAGGTTGACGTCGTTCTCATCGCCGAGGTTCTGTATTATCTCCATGAACTTCTTCATGGGCATGGTTATGCTGCCTGCGCTTTTGACATCCACGCTTATATGGTGCTTTATGGCCATCTCGAGGTCGGTAAAGACGACCTTCAGGCCCTTGTCTTCCGTTTCCATCAGGAAGTTCTGCAGTATCGGTATGGTCCCGGTCTTTGCCGACAGGCCGGCCTGTATGGTCTGTATCCCCTTTACCAAAGTTTCCCTATTACTGGTTATTTTCATATTAATCACCTTCTATAAGAGTGGCTGTTGATAATGTGCATGCTGTTAGTTACATAGGAGAAAAGCGCTGACAACCTGCTAAAAACTACTGATACCCTCCCCACGCGCGGGACTTATTCAGCCCTTCGGCGAGTTACCAACATTCTTTATCTTGGCGATCAGCTGGTTTATGACCTCGTTAAAATAGGGGTCAGTGAGGACCATCTGCTTTATCTTGTCGCGCGCGAAGATGACGGTAGTGTGGTCCCGGTTGAAGAATTCCCCTATGTCCGGCAGGGACTTGTCCGTAAGGTTGCAGGACAGGTACATCGCCACCTGCCGCGGGAAGGCGATGGCCTCCGTCTTGCGCGGGGATTTAAAATCCTTAAGGTCTATGTTGTATTTTTCGGATACGGCCGCCTTTATCGCGTCGATCGAGATCTTGGCCTCGTCCTGGTCGCCGGGCGTCATATGGTCCTTTATCACTTCCTTGACCATATCTATGGTGGGCTGCGCGCGCATGCTGACGCAGTAGTTGCCCACGGTTATGAGGCAGCCTTCCAGCTCGCGGATGTTCTTCCTCACGTTCTCGGCAATGAAGGTTATGACGTCGTCCGGGATGGAGAACTTGTGCAGTTCTTTTTTCTGCCGCAGTATGGCTATGCGTGTCTCCAGGTCGGGCATCTTGATATCAACCGAAAGGCCGGACAGGAAGCGCGAAACCATCCGCTGGTTGAGCAGCAGGTCCTTGGGCGGCCGGTCGGAGGTCACCACAATCTGCTTCTTGGAATCGGAAAGCGAATTGAAGGTGTGGAAGAATTCTTCTTCGCTGCGGTCCTTTCCCACCAGGAACTGTATGTCGTCCAGCAGCAGGCAGTCCAGCTTCCTGTACTTGTTGCGGAAGGTTTCCGGCGTCTTGTTCTGCAGGCTCTCGATATATTCGTTAACGAAGGTTTCGCTGGCTATGTACACGATGTGGGCAGAGGGGTTCGTCTTCAGCGTTTCGTTGGCTATGGCGTGCAGGAGGTGCGTTTTGCCCAGCCCGGGAGCGCTGTAAATGAAGAAAGGGTTGGACCTGCCGGGGTTCTGCGCCACGTCGCGGGCGGAGGCGTGCGCGAACCTGTTGGAGGCGCCCTCTATGAAAGTGTCGAAAGTATAGTTGGGATTGAACGCGAAGTGAGAGGTGTGGACCGGGGCGGAGTGCGGTTCCTCCTTTACGGCCGCGGCCCGGTGTACCGGCTTGGTTTCGGCCGAAGCGACGGATAAAAAATAATTGATCTTGAGCTGGCGGCCGACCAGGGAGGCCACTACGGTCTTTATCTTTTCCTCGTAGCGGTCCTTCACGGTGTCGCAGATCATCGAATCCGGAACTTCCAGCTTCAGCGTCTCGTCTTCGATGGAAAGCGGCTTGATGGGACGCATCCACATCTCCACTTCCCCGAGGCCGATATCCGTTTCAAGTTTTTTTAATACCGCCAGCCAGATTTCTTTAATGTCCAGTAAGTTATCCACAAGCTATCCACAAGTGTTAGTAGAATGTGTTAAAACATAAAAAGTGCTTAAAAAACAAGCGGTTTTTGTGTTAGTAACCTGGTTTGCCATTTTTTGTGAGCGGTCAGCGTCAGGAACGGTGTTAAATATTTATTACACGCCCGGAGGCGTATAAGAGCACATAATAATGATAGTCTTTTTGCAGCGGAAAGTCAACAGGAAAACCGGCAAAAACCGGTGCGGCGAATGAAATTGAAATTAATAATTATAATCAGGCTTTTACGCCCGTTTTAACTTTCCTGAAGCGCGCGGGGCTGTTGCCGTGGCACATCATGGCGCGCTGGCCGGGCTGGCCCTTGCCGCAGTTGGCCACGCCCCACAGGCGCCAGTGTTCCGGGCCCGCTATGGCGTCGCAGGAGTTCCAGAACGCGGGCGTAATACCCTGGTACGTGGGATTCTTCACCATGCGCATCCGCTTGCCGTTACGCACCAGCCAGCCGATCTCGCAGCCGAACTGGAAATTGAGGCGCTTCTGGTCTATGCTCCAGGATTTGTTGTTCTCCATTATGACGCCGTCCTTCGTGTCGCGGACGATCTCTTCATAATCGGCGGTGCCGGGCATCAGGCTGAGGTTGCAGATGCGCGTTATCGGGATGTTGGCGTAGCCGTCGGCGCGGCAGGAGCCCCAGCTGCGCTCTTTGCCGATGCGGCCGCAGAATTCCCGGTTGGTCATGTAGCCGCTCAGGATCCCGTCCTTCACTATGTGCCAGCGCTGGGCTTGCACCGCGTCGTCGTCGTAGCCGGCAGTGGCCAGCCCGCCCGGCAGGGTGGCGTCGGCCACCAGGTTCACGATGGGGGAGCCGTAGCGGAATTTCCCGAGCTTGTCCGTGGTGGCGAAGCTGGAGCCGGCGTAGGATTCTTCGTAGCCCAGCACGCGGTCCAGCTCGGAGGCGTGCCCTACCGATTCGTGTATCTGCAGCGCCAGCTGGTTGCCGTAGGTTATGAGGTCCCTTTCGCCGCCGGGGCAGGGCGCGGCCGTAAGCAGCGCCACGGCCTCTTCCCTTACGCGTTCGGCGTTCCCGGCCAGGTCCAGCATATCTATCAGCTCGTAGCCCATACCCAGGGTCTCGCCGCCGTGCGTGGAGGGGTAGGAGCGCACCTGCGCCTCTCCCTTGTCCACTGCCGTGGCCATGTAGCCCGTGCCGCTTGAAAGCAGCACCTGCTCGATCTTAGACCCCTCTGTGGTCATGTGCCACTGGTGTTCCCTGATGAAGTTCATGCCCGAAACGGCGGATTTTATCTTTTTGTCCTTCCGGAGCACCTTGTCCACGGCAAAAAGCAGGTCCAGCTTCTGCTGCACGGAGATCCTGAAAGGGTCCTTTAAGAACGGGGTCTGCCAGAAGTCCTGGTAGGCGGCCTCGCGGGCCAGGCGCACCTTGCCGGCGCGCAGCGTGGCGCTGGCCCGGGCTATCTCCAGGGCGCGCAGCGTCACGCGCTCCACCTCGCGCTCCGTCATGATGTCGCTGGAGGCGAAGCCCCAGGCGCCGTCGAACAGGATCCTGACGCCGAAGCCGAGCGTCAGCGAGTCGTTCAGGGAGCCTATCTCGCCGTTCTTGACGCTCAGGTCCTGGTCGCGGGTCTCTATGACGCGGATGTCGCCGAAATCCGCCTTGTGTTTTTCCGCTATCTCTATCGCTTTTTTCGCGAAATCGAACATGGTGTTGTCCTCCTCCCGTTGTTAAAATTCCGTCGCGGACGAGAAATTGAAATCTTCCAGCTTGAGCGCCGGCGCGCAGAAGCGGCCCCATTCCAGGTACAGCTCGGGCTCGCTGCCCACCGCCGCCACACGGTTAAGGGCGCTCACTATGCTTTCGGTGAAGCGCAGGTTCTTTATCCCGGCTGTCACGCGGCCGTCCTCCACCAGGAAGGTGCCGTTCCTGGTCATGCCGGTCATTTCCACGGTCAGCGGCCTGAGCAGGTTCGTGTAATGGAACTGCGTGACCAGTATCCCTTTCTTCGTGCTTTTTATCATCTCGGCGAGCGTAGTGTCGCCTTTTTCCAGCGACAAATTCAGGGGGACGGGCCCGAAGGTGTTGGGCAGCGGCAGCGCGTGGCCGGTGCTGGCCGCGCCGGCCTTCGCCGCCGAATGCCTGTCGTGGACCACGGCCTCGGCCCTGCCTTTCGTGATCAGGGCCACTTTCCGCCGCGGCCGGCCTTCGTAATCGAACGGCATGCCGGCCGCCGGGCCGTCCAGCGCGTTGTCCAGCAGCGTCAGCTTCTCGCTGACGACCTTCTTGCCCAGCTTGCCGGTCACGAAGCTCTGCCCCTCGTTGTAGAACTGCCCGCCGAAGCCGTAGACGCCGAGGTAGGAGAGCAGCGAAGTCGCGGCGGCGGGCTCGAGTATGACGGTATAGCGCCCCGGGGGAACGCCCTTCGGGTGTTTTGAAAGCCGCGCTTTTTCCAGGGCCGTCCTGTCGGCGCCGTCGAAATCTATCGTCCGCGCGTCCAGGGCCGCGCGCTCGGCCCAGCCGAAGCCGTCCCCGTCGCGCACCGTCACGCTGTAGACCGCGTAGGATTCTATATGCGACGCGAACACGCCGCGGTTGTTGGCCAGCGTGGTCCGCCTGAAGCCGTTCTCCAGCGTGCCGTAGGCCACGGCGCCGGCCTTTTTACATTTGCGGATGAGCGCCCCGGCCTTGCCGGCCCTGTAAAGCGGGGACAGCGCGGCGGTGCCGGGGAAGAAGAGCTTAGAGCTTTCCTTCACGGGAGCGCCCTTGGGCAGGTCTTCCAGCGCCCGGTCGGGTTTCTGGGCGGCCAGCGCGTCGTGCGCCGCGGCGAAGGCCGCCTTCAGCGCCTTGTCGGACGGCTGGTTGAGCGAGAACCGCGTCACCCTGCCGCCGTGCAGCAGGCGGACGGAAATGTCGGTGGCCGTATTGGACACGTTCTGCGAGATCACGTTATCGGCGAAGCGCGTCAGCGCCGATTCGGACGACGAGACCAGGACTTCGGCCTGGCACCTGCCGGCGAGCGAGAATATCTTTTCACATATCTTTTTATGTTCTTTCATGGCGCCTCCGGGAAGCAGCGTGGCTCTGTGCTAGTTATAAGGATACAAGATGAAGGAGGAGGAAAACAAGGCGGCGGAACGGAGAGGAATAAGGAAGAGATCCGGCCGTCCGGTCAGAACGGCTTGTCCCCGCCGAACGGGCGGCGGTCCCTGCCGTGCCGGCCGTGCTTTTTCTCTTCGGCCGGAAGCTGCGGCTCCGGCAAGGGGGCGGGCGCCGGGGCCGGAGCCTGCCTTGGGGGGTCGTTCAGGAAGCGCGCGGGAGCGGAGTCTTTCGCCTCCACCCATTCGCGCAGCGTGTCTTCGTTCTTCACGGCGTAAGTTTCGGGCAGGGCGAAGACGGACAGCTTGTTCCGCTTCGCCTTGTCCGAGAAATCGGCGGCCGTCCTGGAGGACAGGAAGGACAGGCCTTCCAACAGCTTGATGTTGTTCTGGGTGAGGCCCAGCAGGTAATAGGAACCGTCCCGGTTGAGGCCCAGCGCCACGGCCTTGTCGCTCACGGCATCGAAAGCCTGGTGCAGCCATTCCGCCTTGAGCCCCGGCGACAGGTGGCTGAGGAGCACCACTTTTTTAGAGCCGGTGTTGAAGGCCAGCTGGAAAGCGTCCGTGATCCGGCCCTCCATGTCCCGGCCCTTGGTTTCCAGGAAGCCCGGGTCGTCGGCGTCCAGCCAGGTCAGGTCGGGGTGGCGGTTGGTCTTGTCGTAGGAAAGTATCAGAATGGCGTCCTGGAAACTCTTCGCCAGCTTGTAGGCGTTCTGCAGCAGGTCCAGGTTTATATGTACGCCCCGCTCCGCGCCGAAAGAGTCCCGCAGCTCGGGCTCGGTCTTGTCCGGCGTCGGCGGGTCTATAAGCAGGATGAGGCAGTTATTTCTTTTGTCGCCCATGATAATTTATATATTATACTACTTAAAAGGCGGCAACCGGCATGGCGGCAGATAAAAAGATCATTATTTACGGCGGGGCCTTCGACCCCCCCCACGAGGGGCATTTCGCGCTTATCCGGGCGGCCGCGGAACAGCTGAAACCCGAAGTTCTTTATGTAGTGCCGTGCTTCCGTTCTCCGTTCAAGGACAGTCCGGCCGCGCCTTACCGCGACCGCGCGGCCATGCTGAAGGACGGGCTCAAAGCGTGTGGCCTTGTGAAAAAGCGCGGAGGCGCGCGGGTGGCGGTGCACCCGTTCGAGTTCAGGCGCGGGCAGGTAACCTATACCTGGCAGACCGTCCGGTTCTTTAAAAAGCTCCACCCGGGAGCGCAGCTGTATTTCCTGCTGGGTTCGGACTGCCTGGGCGCCTTCCGCAAATGGAAGCATTACCGCCGCATACTTGCCGACGCCGTACTTCTGGCCGGCCGGCGGCCGGGCTTCGCGCTGAAAAGAACGGCCGGGACGCCGTTCGCTCCGCTGAATGGGCGCTTCCCGCTGATCGCTTCGAACGCGCTTAAAGCCGAGTTGTTCCCGGGCCTCAGGCCCGCCGGTCTCCTGCCTTCGACCTGGTCCTATATAAACCGCAAGGGCCTTTACCTGGGCGCGCTGCGCCGCAGGCTGGAAAAGATCCTCCCGCCCCGCCGCTTCGCCCATTCGCTGGCCGTAGCCGCGCTCGCGGCGGAGCTGGCGCTGAAGCACGGCGCTGACCCGCTGCGGGCCGCGCTGGCCGGCCTGCTGCACGATGCCGCCAGGGATATGCCGCCGCGGTCGCTGGTCCGCTTCGCCCTCCGCCGCCGGCTGCGCGCCCCGCGCCTGCGCGAGACCATTTTAAAAGCGCCGGTGCTGCTGCACGCCGCCGCCGGGGCCGCGCTCGCTGCGGAAAAGTTCGGGGTCCGGGACCGGGCGGTGCTGGACGCCATAAGGCAGCATACCCTGGGCGCCCGCAACCCCGGCCTTTTATCGAAAATTATATACGTGGCTGACCTGGGCGCCTGCGGCAGGGATTTCCCGGAAGCCGCCGAAGTGGCGGCGCTGGCGCGCAGGGACCTGGACGCGGCCTACAGGCGCGCCAATTATGTTAAACTTATCTATGCCTCCGGCGCCGACGGCTGGAGGCATCCCGAAACCGCGAAAGTATGGCACAGTCTGCAGGCCCGAGAAAAAAACAAATAATCATCCTGGCTATAGGCGGGGCGCTGTCGCTCTCGCTGGCCGCCGCGCATTTTTATTCCACGGTCTCGCTCCGGCTTTCGTCGAACAGCGACGTGGAGCTGCTGCTGCTGCACCCCGAGAAGCCGGTGCTTTTCATCTACCACCCGGGCACCGGCACCGTTAACGCCGTCCGCCTGCCCAAAAAGGCGGTGCGCGGCGCCGGGTCCGCCGTGCAGCGCGCCCACAGCGCGCTCGGCCAGGTGCTCAAATGGGGCTCGGGCGTCGGCAACGCGGCTTTCTATATCGAGGCCGGCGAGCCGGACCTGGAGGCTTTTTACGGGGTGCTTAACGGCTGGCGCGGCCGGCCGGGGCAGCTCTTCGGGA
>CAZJUL010000031.1:0-3055 GCA_964549095.1 uncultured Elusimicrobiaceae bacterium | reverse complement strand
CGACGAGAAGACGAACCTGACCCGCCACGACCTGCTGCTCCTTTTCCTGGAGCTCACCCGGCTCAACTCGTCCAGCTTCGTGGTGTCGGACCTGCCGAAGAATTTCTTCGACAAGGACGGATCCGGCGGCGAGCCGGAGCCGGAAGAGGCAGGCGCGGAGCCGGCGCCCTCCGGCGCTAAACTGGAAGTGCTGAACGCCTCCGGCCGCAAGGACCTGGCGGAGCAGGTGGCCAGGCACCTGCGCAAGAAGGGGTTCGACGTGATACATTACGGCAACTTCGGGTCTGTCCAGAAGCAGACAAAAATTGTAAACTGCTCAGGTAATATCGAGGCGGCGCGGCAGGCCAGGGAAGCGCTGGGCCTGAAAGGCCTGGAGATCTATTCGAAGCCGGAAAAGCCGGCCGTGGTCCAGGCGCGCGTGATACTGGGCACCGATTTCAACGCCGCCGCAACCGCGGACCCCGCGGGGTTCGGCGCGGACGGCGGCCGGTAAGGGCCGAACGGGCTTCAGCGGGGGCAGGGGTAAATTCCGGGGGAAAGGAGAACTTAAATGGTAGACCTGGTCACGATACTTAAAACGGCCGTCCAGTCAGGGGCGAGCGACATCCATATCTGCGTCGGCAAGCCGCCGATGATGCGCCTGAACGGGCAGGTGGTCCCGGTAGCCGCGAACCTGCCGCCGATGACGGCGGAACAGACCAACACCCTTATTTATTCGGCGCTTTACGACGAGCAGAAGCAGAAGTTCGAAGAGCACTGGGAGCTGGACTGCTCTTTCGCCGTCACCGGCATCTCGCGCTTCCGCCTGAACGTGCTGAAGGCCAGGAACGGCATCGAGGCGGTCATGCGCGTCATCCCGTCCGTCATCCCCACGCCGGAACAGCTGGGCCTCTCCCCCGCCATAGTCAACCTTACCAATATCCCCAAGGGGCTGGTGCTGGTCACCGGCCCGACCGGCTCCGGCAAATCCACCACGCTGGCCGCCATGCTTGACCTCATCAACCAGAAGCGGCGCGGGCACATGCTGACCATCGAAGACCCGATAGAGTTCACCTACGAGGCGAAGAACTGCA
This sequence comes from uncultured Elusimicrobiaceae bacterium, assembly GCA_964549095.1. Classification (GTDB taxonomy): domain Bacteria; phylum Elusimicrobiota; class Elusimicrobia; order Elusimicrobiales; family UBA9959; genus JAHJSU01. The sequence goes on along the minus strand of CAZJUL010000031.1, from coordinate 1,982 downwards.
TCATCAGGCAGCGCGAGATAGGCCAGCACACCAAGTCCTTCAACAACGCGCTCAGGGCCGCGCTGCGCGAAGACCCCAACGTGATCCTGGTCGGCGAAATGCGCGACCTGGAGACCATCCAGCTCACCATAACGGCGGCCGAGACCGGCCACCTGTCTTTCGCCACCCTGCACACGCAGGACGCGCCGTCCACCGTGGACCGCATAATAGACGTGTTCCCCCCGCACCAGCAGGCGCAAGTGCGGGTGCAGCTCGCGTCCTCCCTGCAGGCCGTGGTCTCGCAGATACTGCTGCCCAGGAAGGACGGCAAGGGCCGCGTTGCCGCCCGGGAGATCATGATAATGACCTCGGCCATCTCGAACATAATCCGGGAAGGCAAGACGCACATGATCTACAGCGCCATAGAGACCGGCGCGAAGTACGGCATGATCCCGATGGACAAGGCGCTGGCCAACCTGGTGACGCAGAACCTGGTGGCCTTCGATATAGCCATCGCCAAGGCGCACGACCAGGAAACTTTCAAGAAATTCTGCAACATGACGGCGACCACCGCGATGTAGGACGGCCGGGAGGAAAGAATATGGAAAACCTGAAGGATGTGGCGATATTCAAGAATTTCTCTCCGGCCATGCTGGAAGAATTCTCCAAGACGTTCAAGCAGACTGATTACGCCAAGGACTCGGTCATCTTCAAGGAGAAGAGCGTGGGCGACACGCTGTTCATCATAGTTTCCGGCGAGGTGGTGATCGAGAAGGGGCTGGACGAGGAGGGCAAGGATTTTAAGCAGCTGGCCATCCTCTCGAAGGGCGAATTCTTCGGCGAGATGGCCGTGCTGGAGGGCATCACGCGCTTCGCGCAGGCCCGGGCCTCGGCCGACACCGTGATCTACGAGATAAAGCGCCTGGAGTTCTTCAAGTTCATCAAGGAACACCCCGAGACCGGCATCAGCATCTTCATAGAGGTCATGCGGGTCATTTCCAAGCGGCTGCAGCACACCTCCAACGAGCTGACCATGCTTTTCGACATGGCCAACCTGGTGATGTCGGAGCCCTCGTCGGCGTCCGAGTTCGTGAAGCGGATGGTGGAAGAGATCTGCATCTATTTCGAAGGGTCCTGGAACATCAACGGCCACCTCTACAACCAGTTCAACGAGGAGTTCGACCCCGTCGTTTCCAAAGAGACCTTCGACTCCGGGCCGGAATGCAAAGAGTATAAGGGCGAGATGACGAGCCGCTGGCTGGACGACAAGTCTTACCTGATGGTGTTCTCGGCGCGCAACAAGCCGCTGGGCTATATCATCTTCGCCAAGTCCGAAGCGCTCACGCATTACGAGAAGAACAACCTGGTCACCATTTTCAACACGGTCGCTTCCATACTGAGCTCGGCGCTGGAGAACATAGGGCACAGGACCGAGGCGGCGCTGCTGCTGAAGCTGAAGAAGCAGCGGGACATGCTATGACGAATACAAAACTGCAGTTCAAGAAAGCCGCGGTAGCGGCGGCCAGGCTGGCCGACGATAAGAAGGGCGAGGACGTGGCCGTCTACGACCTGGCGGGGCGCTCCTCGCTGGCGGACTACGCCATGGCCGTGACCGTGGATTCCCCGGCCCACCTTTCGGCGGTGGACGACGAGATCTCCGTTAAGCTCAAGCAGGAAGGGCTGTACCCGCTCTACAGGGACGGCGGGCAGTCCAGGACCTGGAAGGTGCTTGATTACGGCGGGCTTATCGTGCACATCATCGAAAGGGAGACGCGCGTCCGCTATTCCCTGGACAAGCTTTTCGACGGGCTCAAGAAGGTGCCCTGGGAAGCGCCCGCCCCGGCGGCGCCCAAGGCCCGGAAGCCGGCCGCCGGCAAGGCCGACAAAAAGGCGCCCAAAGCCGTGAAGAAGGCGAAGCCCGCGAAGAAAAAGCCCGGCAAGGCCGCCTGACGCCAGGCCGGGAAGTTCGTCCGCGGTCTTACCGGCGCAAGCCGGGCCTTGGG
>CAZJUL010000030.1:0-16088 GCA_964549095.1 uncultured Elusimicrobiaceae bacterium | reverse complement strand
TACCGGGGCACGGGACCGCCCTTGACATAATGTAAACCATAGTGTACACTATATATGGCGATAAAACGCGCGATCCTTTATAGGAAGGCCGGGGGAGAAGAGCCTTACGCGGAGTACGTAGACTCCCTCAAGGACCGGGAGGGGGCAGCCAGGATCCGCGCGCGGGTGACCCGGGCAGAACTCGGCAATCTGGGCGACCATCGTGGCGTTGGCGGGGGAGTCATAGAGTTGCGGATACATTTCGGGCCAGGATACCGGGTCTATATCGGCATGCATGGGAACGATATTATAGTGCTGCTCTGCGCCGGAGCCAAATGCAGCCAGGCCGCGGATATCCGAAATGCAATGGCTTATTGGGATGATTACAGGAGCGATCTATGAGAGCGTACAGAAGCCATGACGATTATCTTAACGGCGTGCTAAAAGACCCGAAAGAGGCCGCGCGCTATCTCAACTCGGTCGCGGAGGAGAACGACCAGGCGCTGATCCTCGCCGCGCTGGCCCAGGTCGCCAAGGCGCGCGGGCTTTCCAGGACCGCCAAAAAGGCGTCGCTGTCCCGGATGGGCCTGTATAAGCTCCTTTCCAAAAAGGGCAACCCCGAGTTCAGGACCTTCCTCGGCGTGCTGCGCGCCTCCGGCCTTCGCCTCTCCTTCCGCCCCGGCCCCTCCGCCTAGCCGCTCATTGCGCGCCCCCCGCCATTTGGTGCATAATATCCGAAAGGGTCAGGATATCAAGCATATCATTACCTCTTTAGCTATGAATACTCGCGTATATGTTACGACACTCATTCTTCTTTTCTTTGCGAATCATAGGATATCTCACGCACAAATTGAGGGGACCACGGAATCAGCATTTGTACCAAATAAATATGGAATCATGAAAGTTATTAATAAGGATGTATCTCTCCACGAAAAACCGGACAAAGGATCTCGCAGTTTAGTCAATATTCCATTCAACACAATTGTTCATTTTGTGAAAGAATTTAATTCGTGGCGCAAAATCAAAATGTACAACGGCGGGCCCACGGGCTGGATTGAAAGCAAATCCGTTGAGTATTGTCCCGAAAACGATACAGATGGTGCGATAATACCACCCAGCGTTTCAATAATTGACCCAACCAATGACACAGTGGATGTGAACTTTTTTCAATCCTCCCGTTTAAATGACTTGCAGTATTTTAAATACAAATCCAAATATTTCCAATTAGCCCGAGAGTCCATCAAGGCAGTCGATGAACCCAAAGGTTTTATAATAAACCGTCAATATGCAGTTGAAATTCCCGGAACCAGCAAAATCTATATAAACGCGGGTGACATTAAAGTTGTAAGCACAAAAGATTTTAAAGTTACAAAAACTGTTGATTTTGAGGGAGATTTTTTTAGTATTTCAGGTTCAAGCAATAGTCATCCATCATCCCCTGAGCATATGGCTGTTTCATCGAATAATCTTCTTTTCTTAACTTCTAGGGATTATCACAAAAGCAATTTGTACATACTTGATCCGAAAACCGATCGACTGATTAACTATCTCCCTGCTATGCCGGCTATGGGGGGCATAACAACCTCCACAAACAGCAAGGTTTTCGTGACTTGTCCTTGGGATAATCAAATAATAGTAATTGACGCTATTCGCCAACAAATCATTAACAAGATTGATATTTCAGAAAGACCCCAAAAAATCCTCTACTTAAATGGCAAATTATACTTGACCACTTCCAACGGTGAGGTTGTAATATTGGATGCTACCACGGATAAAATCATCAAAGAAGTTTCAGTCGGTCCCGCCCCGACTGAGATATGGCTCGGAGATGATGGTAAAATTTATATTTTAAACACGGCAAGTTATTATTGGGATTAATCCCAAAAGTGATGTTTCTTTGGTGATTTATAGGGGGCTGGAGCGGGTGGCGGCGATTTTGGTGAGGAAGGCCGTCACGGACCGAAGCCGCTTGCGTAGCGCGGCGAGGGGATGACGAGCGGCGCGCACGATGTGCGCGACCGCGTGCCTGACGAACCAAATCGCCGACAGGACCCGTGAACCTGGACCACCTATTACGAAAAGGGAACACTGATTCCTATCCTCCTTGACAATACAACGCTAAGATATATTTAATTGGATATCGGTTCGCATACAAAAGACGAGGGAGACACCACTATATCATGAGCACAACCAACACCGGCTGCATCGACATCAAAGAACTTTCCCGCAAGATCAACGCGGGCGCTAAAAAATACGAAAAAGACATGATCAAGTTCATGCGCGACATGATCGCCATCCCCAGCGAAAGCTGCCAGGAAAAAGCCGTGATCCTGCGCATCAAGAAAGAGATGCAGAAGGTCGGCTTCGACAAGATCACCATCGACAAGATGGGCAATATCATCGGCCGCATCGGCACCGGCAAGACAAAGATCGCCATGGACGCCCATATCGACACCGTCGGCATAGGCAGCCTGAAAGAATGGAAATGGAGTCCGTACAAAGGCAAGATGGAGAAAGGCATCATCTACGGCCGCGGCGCCTCCGACCAGGAAGGCGGCATGGTCAGCATGGTCTACGCCGGCAAGATCATAAAGGACCTCAAGCTCGACAAGGATTTCACGCTCTACGTGGTGGGCAGCGTGCAGGAAGAAGACTGCGACGGTCTGTGCTGGCAGTACATCTATAACGAGGACAAGCTCCGCCCAGACTGCGTGGTCATCACCGAGCCCACCAACCTCAACATCTACCGCGGCCACCGCGGCCGGATGGAAATAGCCGTCACCACTTACGGCGTGTCCTGCCACGGCTCCGCCCCCGAGCGCGGCAAGAACGCCGTGTACATGATGGCCAAGGTCGCCAACGAGATAGAGAAGCTCAACAAGCGCCTCAAGCACGACAAGTTCCTCGGCAAGGGCACCGTCACCATCAGCTACATAGACTGCAAAACCCCGTCCCTGTGCGCCGTGCCCAACCAGAGCTATATCCACCTGGACCGGCGCCTCACCGCCGGCGAGACCAAGGCCATAGCCGTCAAAGAAGTGACCGACGCCGTGAAGCGCACCGGCCTGAAGCCCTCCGACTTCAAGGTGGAAGTGCTCCGCTACGACACACCCAGCTACACTGGCCTGAGCTACCCCACCGAGAAGTATTATCCCACCTGGGTGCTGGAAGAGAAACACCCCGTCTGCAAGGCCGGCGTGGCCGCCTTCGAGAACCTCTTCAACAAAAAGCCCGTGGTGGACAAGTGGACGTTCTCCACCAACGGCATCGCCACGATGGGGATGTTCGGCATCCCCACTATCGGCTTCGGCCCGGCCAACGAAGTGTACGCGCACTCCGTCAACGACCAGGTCCCGGTGGAGCACCTCGTGAAGGCCGCGGCCTTCTACGCTCTGTTCCCGGTACTGTTCACGAAAAAGAATTGAAACCGGAAAACAGGGACAGCTGACGGCCCCGGTACTTGCCGGGGCCGTTCTTTTTTGTAGAATAATAGAGGTTCCGGACATTATTCAAACCATAGGAGAGATACAATGCCCACTGCCACCGCAAATTCACTTGATATAGCGAAGTCCATAGCCGAACTGGAAAAGCTCGGCGCCGACCTTTACGGCAAGGATTTCCTGCTGACCTGGGAAAAAACCGACGCCGAACTGCACTCCGTGCTGAAGATCGCCGAGATACTGAAAGAGATGCACGCGAAGAACATAGCTGTGGATATGTTCAAGACCGGCATAGCCGTCTCCAACTTCCGTGATAACTCCACCCGCACCCGGTTCTCCTTCTCCTCAGCCTGCAACCTGCTGGGCCTGGCCGTGCAGGACCTCGACGAGGGCAAGTCGCAGATAGCCCACGGCGAGACCGTGCGCGAGACCGCCAACATGATCTCGTTCCTGACCGAGGCCATCGGCATCCGCGACGACATGTTCATCGGCAAGGGCCACACCTATATGAAGGAAGTGGCCGAGGCCCTGGACGACGGCTGCAAGAACGGCGTGCTGAACCAGCGCCCGCCCGTGGTGAACCTGCAGTGCGACCTGGACCACCCGACGCAGAGCTGTTCGGACCTGCTGTTCATAAAGAACCATTTCGGCGGCTTCGACAAGCTGAAGGGCAAGAAGATAGCCATGACCTGGGCCTATTCCCCCAGCTACGGCAAGCCGCTGTCCGTTCCGCAGGGCGTCATCTGCCTGATGACCCGCTTCGGCATGAACGTGGAGCTGGCCCATCCCGAAGGCTACGACCTGCTGCCCGAGACCATAAAGGTAGCCGAGAAGAACGCCAGGAAATCCGGCGGCACCTTCAAGGTCTCCAACAGCATGGAGGGCGCGTTCAAGGACGCCGACATCGTTTACCCGAAGAGCTGGGCGCCGTTCAAGGTGATGGAGCGCCGCACGCAGCTGCTTGAGAAGGGCGACCAGGCAGGCCTGAAGACGCTCGAGAAGGAGTGCCTCGAGAACAACGCCAAGTTCAAGAGCTGGGAATGCGACGAGGCCAAGATGAAGCTCACGAAGGGCGGCAAGGCCGTGTACATGCACTGCCTGCCGGCCGACATCACCGACGTCAGCTGCAAGGCCGGCGAGGTCAGCGCGAGCGTCTTCGAGAAGGCCCGCATCGGCACCTACAAGGAAGCCGGCTACAAGCCCTTCGTCATCGCGGCCATGATAGCCGCCTGCTCGAAGAAGAACCCTGCGAAGGTGCTTTCGGCGCTGTACAAAGCCGCGCAGAAGCGGGTACTGTAGGTAAAGTTCAGCGATAAAAGCGCGCCGCAGGTCCGTAAAAACTGCGGCGCCTTTTGTTGAGGGTTCGCGGGATCCGCCGGCGATTTGGCTCTTCAGGCACGGCTCGCCAGTCACGGATAAACCGCATAGCGGTTTTCCGCGACCCCGGCTCGGCGTCCGCTCGATGAGGCGGACGCCTCCGCCCTTGCGGACCGGACGCAAAGCATAATTATGCTTTGCTCGAAGCGCCGGTCCTCACCGTGGCTCGCTTTAAAGCCAAATACGCCGTCACCCGCTCCAAGCGCATGAAAACTAACAAGTCTATCCCGCCGCACTTTTACTGGACGCGCGTAGGCGCGGATTACCTGCTGACCAATGACGCGGGGGAATTCGCGTTCCTCGGGGCGGCGGCGTTTAAAAAGTACGCGGCTTCAGGCGTCTCAAAGCTGCCCGCGCTGCGCGGCGCTAATTTCATACGGGAGAACCTTGATTTCGACGGCTTCGCCGCCAAGTGGGCGCAGTCCAACGCCTACCTGGACCGCGGACCCGGCCTGCATATAATGGTCCTGACGCTCCGCTGCGACCACAAATGCGTTTACTGCCAGACCAGCGCCATAGGCGCCGCCTCTCGGAAAACCGACATGAGCGTAGCCACCGCCCGCAAGTGCGTGGACTTCGCGCTCAAGTCTCCCGAAACGGGCATCACCATTGAATTCCAGGGCGGCGAACCGCTGCTGAACTGGCCAGCGCTGAAAGAGACCGTGCTCTACGGCGCCCGGAAGGCCAAAGCGGCCGGCAAAGAAATAAAATTCGCTCTGGTCTCCAATTTCAGCCTGATGACGCGCGAAAAAGCGGAGTTCCTGATAAACAACAAGGTGGCGCTCTGCACCTCGCTGGACGGCCCGGCGGACCTGCACGACAAGAACAGGATACTGGCCGCCGGCGGCTCGCACGCCGCGGCGGTCAAATGGTTGAAGTATTTCCGCAAAAAGCTGGGCAAGGGCTCCGATTGCGGCCCGAGCGCGCTGCTGACCGTGTCGAAATATTCGCTGGGCCGCGCCAGAGAGATAGTGGACGAATACGCGCGCCTGGGGCTGGCCAGCATTTTCATAAGGCCGCTCACGCCAATCGGCTGCGCCGTCCCGCTCTGGGATAAAATAGGCTACAGCGCCGACGAGTTCATAACATTTTACCGGGAGTGCCTGGCCCGCGTGATAGCACTGAACAAGAAAGGCGTTTTTCTGAAGGAAAAGACGGCGTTCCTGATCTTAAAAAAAGCCGTCGGCTTCAGGGACAACAAATACGTGGACCTGCGCTGCCCGTGCGGCGCCGGCCTGGGCCAGCTGGCGTACAATTATAACGGCGACATTTACACCTGCGACGAAGCCAGGATGCTGGCCCGCGAAGGCGACGCGCTCTTCAAAGCCGGCAATGTGTCGGGAACCTCCTACAAGAAGGTGGTTTCGTCCGCCGCGGTAAAGGCCTGCGCGGCCGCCTCCGGCCTGGACGCGCAGCCGTATTGTTCTCGCTGCGCCTGGCGCCCGTATTGCGGGGTCTGCCCGGTTTACAACTACCGGGTACAGGGCAGCCTCTGGGGGGATATGCCCGCTAACCAGCGCTGCCGCCTGCTGAAAGGCGTTTTTGAGACCGTGTTCATATATTTAAAGGATAAACGGGTATCCGCGAAGATATTTAGTAAATGGCTTTTTACCGATTAGGCCTTGAAAATCAGCCCGGGATGTGCTAAAACATAGTGTAATGTATTCGTTCCCATCCGCCTAAGGCGGACGGGCTGTATTTCTTTGTCGTTTTGATCGCGGAGCCTGGTAACTTTATGAAAAAGTGGGTCATACTGATATTGGTGGTGCTTGGCGGCCTGATGCTGGCGCTGCAGTACATGATGAATAAAAAACCGGCCGGAACCGCCGGAACCACGGCAACCGGACAGACAGACCCGGACGGCGTGCCCCTCCCGGCCGGCGCCACCGGCTACACCATGCCGGAGATACCCTTCGCTCCGCCCACCAACGACCTCAGCGATCCCAGCAAGTTGAACATCCCGGTCATAGCTTCGGATTATAAGGGTGCCTGCGAAGGCGGCGCCCTTACCGACATGATCGCGACGCACAATAAATATTGGGGGCGCCTTGCCAAGGAAACGCCCTTCGTCCCGAACGACACGAAGCGGATGTACGGTTTCGCCGCCGATTACGTCGCCTGCGTGGCTGTCGCGCGCGACAACGCGGTGATCTGCGACACCCTGCCGCCCGAACCCCCGCAAAAGGGAACCCCGAAGCCCGGCACCGCGGCCGGCGCCCAGACCAAGCCGGCGCCTCCCGAGCGGGGCTCCATCAAGACGCGGGCCCGGGACGGCCTCCGCTACAACTGCAGGAAAAGGGTGAACCCGATACTTTTCTTCGCCTACATGGCGGGGAAAAGCAAGAACCCCGACTCCTGCAACGCCATGCTGGCCGGTTGGAAACCGCCGACCCTGGCCATGATCTCAGCCACCGATTTCTGTTCCGCGGCCTCGAAAGGCATGGAAGCCGTCAACGAGTACATGCAGAAGATCATGTCCGAAAAGAAGAAAAAGGTCAAGAAGGACGAACGGTCCAAGCAGCGCTACACCGCTTCCGAATCGTCCTGCAACGGCAACAAGGAATGCATCAACGGCGCAAAGCTGTATAACGCCATCAAGAGCGGCAACGCGGCGCAGTGTCCTCCCGCCCAGCAGCGCCAGCCGCCGCCCGGCGAGAAGCAGTCCGGGTCCCCGCCCCAGCCCCCGGCCACCGCGCCCTCGGGCGGAGATATAATGTGCCAGGCCGCCATCACCAGGTCGGCGCTGGCCTGCGAACCGATCATAAAGTCGATGTCCGGATTTTACTGCGAGGCCATAGCGCGGACCAAGAAGAAGACCGGCGGCTTCATAGGCATGTCAAAATCGGAGATAGAGGACGCCATCGCCCGGAGGAAGATAGAGCAGGTAGAGGAAGCCAAACAGAAGAAAGAGTTCGACAAGATGGGCGTGGACATAAACAAGAAGGTCAAGAAGCTTTTGGGCAAGGATAAGGTCAGCGAGGGGGGGGAATAGATTATGAAAAACAAACCGTCAAAGATAAGGAAAAACCTTAAACTATTCTTCTCCAGCGAAGAAGGGAAGATGCTGGACTCCGACATAGTCAAGACCGGGCTGGCGCTGGGGATACTGGGCGCCGCGATGGTGGACCAGGCCAGCGCGCAGACCATCCATTCCAACTATTTCGGGTATAACTACCACGTAAGCCACCAGAGCCACGGTTCGCACGCTTCGCACGGCTCGCACGGTTCGCACGCCTCGCACGGCTCGCACGGTTCGCATGGTTCGCACGGTTCGCACGGTTCACACGGCTCGCACGGCTCGCACGGCTCCTATTAGCGCGCGGCGCGGCGCAAAAAAGCCCCGGAAGGTTCCGGGGCTTTTTGTTTTCCCGCCGGCGTACCGGCTGTCAGCGCTTCGGCAATAATGGGTCTTCGGCGAAATAGCCGCCCCGCGCGGCTTTCGCCTGGAAGCGGCTGCCGGCCAGGCAAACCAGCAGGTGCGGGCAGGGCCTGCAGCGCCGCGGCAGCCACGCGAAAGTCCTTAAGGTTTTCATGTAAGGCGAATTCCACGCCGCCCTCACGCCGTTCCCCAGCCGCTCCTCGATATAATAGCTCGGTTTGAAAAAACCGCGCGGGTCGTAGACCAGCCTGGAGTGCCCGTCGTCGAAAGCCGCGCCGAGCAGGTTTTTGCGTTCGGCCGCGGGCACCAGGCAGAGCGGGACGGGGTTGGCTAGCAGCGTCCTCGGCCCTCCCGGCTGAAGCGCGGCAATAATTGAGGAAAGGCGTTTGATATCGTCGGGTTGAAAACAGAATTCCGGGCAGGCCGCTAAAGCTTTTTTATCCAGCATCGGGCGGTAGATCTCCCAGATATCCGCTTGCAGTTTAACGGCCAGCGCGCGGTAGGCCTTGAAATTCTTGAGCAGCCCCTTCGACGCCACCGTGCCCAGCCTGAAGGTGGGTACGGCGGAGCGCAGGCGGAGCATATTGGCCAGCTTGCGCGGGAACAGGCCTTCCGCGCCCGTGGCGGCCCGCTCGCTGGCGGGGTCATGCCCCTGCAGGGAGACCAGCACAGTGTCTATCAGTGCGGAGGCTTTTTTCAGCAGCGCCGCGTCGGCGCAGCAGGCGTTGGTGTTGACCAGGGTGTAGAAACCCAGTTTCTTCGCGGCCTTCAGCAGCGGCAGCAGGGCGGGGCTCAGGAAAGGCTCTCCGCCGGTAAAGCGGACATTTTTTATCCCCAGCGCGCGGGCCTCTTTAAGCAGACCCAGGAGTTCGCGCAGCGGCCGCTCGCCGCTGTTCTTGTCGGCGAAGCAGACCTTGCAGGCCAGGTTGCAGCGCTTCGTAAGTTCGAACACTATTTCGTTCGGCACGGGAAGCACCGGCTTGAGGGCGCGGCGCAATTTGCGGTAGAACACGCTCCCGGTTTCCAGCCCCGGGCACAGCGCCTTCAGCGCGCAGGCTTTGCACTGGCTTATTGGCGCGTAAGACCGGCCTTTAAGCCGGCGGTAAAGGATGTGGTCGGCCGCGTCCGGCATGAAACAGAACGGCATCCCTTTGATGAAAACGGCGAAGAACTGCTCCAGGCCGCTTAGGGATCTATAAAGTATCTCCCTCGCCTCCAGCGGGTCAGCCGTGCCCAGCAGGGCCAGCTCTACAATATTGTCCCCGGCTTTCACGGACACGCCCAGCCCGTGCGCCTTCAGCTTTTCACTGATGTCTTCGGTTCCGTTCATGCGAGCGACCAGAAATATTTTCCTTTTACGAATTCCCTTTTAATAAGCCCTTTCTTTAGCAGCGTTTCCCCGGTGGCCAGCACGCTGGCGCCGTCGCGGCAGTCGTGGCAGAGCGGCAGTTCCCGTGCGACAGTGAGTACCTTCGCGGTGGGGATGCGGTCCCGCTTCTTAAGCACTTCAATAAAACATTTTTCCAGGCCGTTCAGGTAGCCGCGCGCCGGCGCGGGTTTTACGGCCCTGGCGCGCTTCTTTACCGGCCTGAAACCTTTCCAGCCGAAAAGTTCCAGGTAACGGCGGTCCACCCCAAGGCATTTGCGCCGGTACAGGCACGCCGCGCAGACCGGCCCGCGCTGTTTTTCGGCGGCGACGTTGGAATCTATGTCCCAGGTAAGCCCCAGCGGCGAAGCCACCGTGGTGTTGAATTTGTAGAGGTCCACGGCTTTCTCTTCGTGCCCCGGCAGCAGGCAGGGCGGCATATTCAGGGCCTTGGCGTCCCTCACCCCGAGGCCTGCCGCAAGGGCGAAATCGAGCGCTTTTGTGATCGGGCCGGACGCTTCAGGCATGCTGACGCCCAGCTTCCGATAATTTATCGCCATCTTGCCGATGAAGATGGGATAGATCAGCGTGAAACTGGAAACCCCGCGGTCCATGAAGAATTTCAGGGCCGACTTCAGCGTCCTGTAATTCTGTTTTACCACCAGGAGGTTCACCCCTACGGCCAGCTTCAGGGCCAGCATAATGTCCAGCCCGCGCAGGCTTTTTTTAAAAGAGCCTGCGGCGCCGGTAAGCCGGTCGTGCGCCGCGGCCGTACGCCCGGCGAAAGTGAATTTGCATACGGTAAGCCCGGAATCCGCCAGCTTCCGGCACAGAGCCGCGTCAGCCAGCCTGACGCCGTTGGTCTGCAGCCGCACGATCCTGAACCCCACCTTCCGCGCTGTAGCCGCGAGGAACGGCAGGTCCGAACGCAGCAAGGCCTCGCCCCCGGAAAAACCCAGCCGCCTATAACCCAGCTTCTTCGCCGAATAAATATGCCGCACAGCGTCCTTCAGCGAAGTCTTCGCTTTCGGATCGAAATCAGCCTGCGAACAGAAGGCGCAGGCCAGGTCGCAGTTATGATTAAGGATTATCTCGTAACAGTCTCTTTGCATAACGTTCAATACTCAACAGTGACACGGGTTTGGAGCGGGTGACGGCAGGGTTTGTCTGTAGGGGCATCCGGACCCCGACCTGGTCTAGCCTAGGAGGGGGAGGATAAGGGCGGCCGCGCTGGCCGACCCGGCCCCGGAAGACAAACCCTGTCGGCAGGACCCGCGAACCCGTGCCGCTATTTCCCCACCGGCACGAATTCCTTCCAGCCGTAAAGCGCGGGGTATTCGCGCCAGGGACCTTCGCAGAGCTTGAAGTATCTGCAGCCCGGACAGCGCGGCCCCTTGGCTTTCCCTTCCGTTCGCCTGTAAACCCCGTAATCTTTGATAAAGCGGTCCGCGTCCACCACAGGCCCGGCCGGAATGATGCGCTCCGCCACGCACTGCTCGTAGCCCTTCATCAGGCAGAACGGAATGGCCTCGGTGAATCCCGGAACTCCGGCCTTCAGGCCGAGATCCAGCCCCTTCTTCACGAAAGGCATCACCGCCGTCTTGCGCGGGACAATGCGCCGGCTGTTCTCGGCCGCCGTGCCGACTATATGGACGAAAGCGAACTGGTACTGGCTGACCCCCAGCTTGATGAGCAGCGCCGCCAGCGCCGGCAGCTCCCGGTAATTCGCGGAAGTTATCACGGTATTGGTTATCACCGCCAGGCCGGTCCTGACCGCGTTGGCTATGCCCGCCACGGTCTGCCTGAAGCTCCCCGCCGAGCCGGTCAGCTTGTCGTGGGTGGCCGCTTTCGCGCCGTGCAGGCTGGGCCCGATCTCGGTAAGCCCGGCCTTGAAAAGTTTTTCGCAGAACTCCGGATAGGCCAGCGCGCGCCCGTTGGTCTGCAGCTGTATGCTCTTGAAGCCGGTCCTTTTGGCGGCGCGGACAAAGCCCAGTATGTCCGGGTGCAGGCTGGGTTCCCCGCCGGTGAAAACCACCCCGCGCACGCCGGACGCGTAGGCCTTCTTCAGCTCCCCGGCCACGGTCTTAGCGCCCCGGTCGGGATACATATCCCGCTTATGCCCCTGCGCGCAGAAGCGGCAGAGGTTGTTGCAGCGGAAGGTTATCTTTATATCTATGCGCTTGTTCATGGCCGTCCGGCGTCGGACAGGAAATATTATACAATTAACTTATGAATACCAACGCTTACTGCAGGCTCCTCCTCGCCCTGCTGGCCCCTGCCCTGCTGGCGGCCTCGCCCGTGTCCGCCCCCTGCGGCGAAACCCCGCCCGGCCTGTACTGGTTCGTGCCGGACGGCATGCGGGCCGACCTGGGCGGGAAAACCGTTTTCGAACTGGCCGCCGAAGGCAAACTGCCGAATATCAAAAAAATGATGGAGAACGGCTCTTACGGCTACTCGGTGCCGGTCTATCCGTCCCATACCCCGGTGAATTTCGCCACCCTGATGACCGGCTGCTACCCTGAGCGCCACGGGATCTCCGACGGCCAGATGCGCGTGGAGGGCTTCCCGCTGCTCAAGCCTTCCGTCTCCGGCTTTTCCTCCACCGCGAAAAAAGTTTCGCCGGCCTGGAAGATCCTGGAAGACGCGGGGAAGAACGTCGTGGTGGTCTCGGTACCCGGTTCCACCCCGCCGGATATCTCCGCCGGCGTCACCGTGCGCGGACGCTGGGGCTCCTGGGGCTCGGATTTCTGGGCCGTGAACTTCGAGACCCGGCGCGGCACGCAGACCGCGGACAGCAATAACACGCGGGTCTTTTTCATGGGACCCAAGCTGACGCAGCGCGTGCCGGCTGTTCCCGCCTCCGGCTGGAAGAACGCGCCGCCCTCCTATTCGCCGGCCATAGAAATGGAACTGGCCGCCTACGGGGCCACGGTCTACGCCCTGGTCTACGACGACACGGACGATAAAGAGGCCAATTACTCAGCCGCGGCTTTTTCATTCGACAAAGAAACAATTATAGACAGCCTGCGCAGCCCCGACTCGTGGACACCCTGGACGCCGGTCACGCTGAAATGGGGCGGCAACGACCTGGAATCCAGCCTAAGGATCTCGCTGATACGGCTGGAGCCCTCCGGTTTCCTTAAGGCGCGGCTGCTTTTCGACCCGCTTAACCGCACCACCGTCCAGCCCGCCGACGCCGCCGCCGGCATAGGGAACGCCGTCGGCCCGATGGTGGATTTCCCGGACAACTGGCCGGCCCAGCTGAACAATTCCGTAGAAGAGAAAGCCGTTTTTTTCACCGAGGCCAAAATGTCGCTGGATTGGCACCGGGACCTGGTGCCCTATGTCTATTCGGCGCTGAAGCCCGACATCTTCATCCAGGACACCTACACCCCGAACCAGATGCTGGAAAGCCGGTGGTGGACGCCTTATACGGATAAGAACAGCTCCCGCTACGCCGCCGCTACCCCTGAAGAGCGGGCCTCGGCCCTGGCCGACCTGGAAGAGATGTATAAGCGCCTGGACGCGATAATCGGCGAAGCCCTGAAGAAAGCCGGCGAGAACACCATCATCGCCCTCAGCTCCGACCACGGCATAGCGCCGCTTAACAGGTACGTGCGGCTGAACAATCTTTTCGCGAAAGAAGGCCTTTTAAAATTCAACACCGACGCCGCGACCGGAGACCCCGTTATAGACTGGGCGAATACGAAGGCCGCTCACCTGAAGATGATCGGCGTTTACCTGCGCGCGGACAGCCTGGCCGGGCCGTGGAAGCGCGGCAGCGGCCCGGAATATGAAACGCTGCGGGAGAAAGTAAAAGGCCTGTTGCAGAACCTGCGCGACGGGGATACCGCTCCCGTGCAGCGCGTGGTAAAATGGGAGGATGCCGGCGAACTCAGGATGCCGAAGGACCGGGTTCCGGACCTGCTGCTGGTGATGAAACCCGGCTACGGTCTGACCGAAGAAATGTCCGCGGACCTGGAAGTTTTCCGCGACGCCAAAGAAGGCGGCTATAAGCAGGCGCTCGACGCCTCCAAAGAACCGGCCCTCTGGACGCCGTTCATCGTGGCCGGCCCGGGCGTAAAGAAGGGACATAAACTTAAGGACAATATCAGCAACGCGGACCAGCTGCCCACGCTCCTGAAACTCCTCGGCGTCCCGGTCCCGGAAAACATGCAGGGGAAAGTGATAGATGAAATTTTCTAACCTCCTCATTCCCGCGGCCCTGCTCGCCTTCTGCCCCGCTTTTGCGGACGCGGCCGGCGCGCGGAACCGCGGCGTAATAGATCATAAAAAAACGCTGGCCGAAGCCGGCCTGGAATATAAAGGGAAACGGATCTTCATCGCGGAAAAGAACAACCGGCGCGGGGACTGGAAGGGGAAGCGGCCCGCTTTCTGGACGCTGGCCGCCTCGGACGGCGGCGTAAAGCTGCGCCTTGAGCTCACTAAGAACGTCACGCGCGCGCAGGCCGAAAAAACCATGGACGAACGCTTCCAGCGGATAGACGCGCTCTATTCCGGCGGGGCGGCCTACCCGGGCACGGTCACGACGGAATTCGAAGTGCCGCAGTCCCTGCGCCCGCAGGACATAAAGGCCGGGCCGGCCGGCAACCGCGCAAAAGCGCTGGCGGCCACGCAGAATATGACCTACGGCGCCGGCGCCGAGGACCTGGTAAGCCACCGCGGCCTGCTGGGCTACTTATACTGTGAAAAGACCGCCCTGCTGGCGCAGATAGAGCTGCTCTTTCCTAAAGCGGAATTTAAACTTGAGAACGCCAAAGAGGAATTCGGCCGGTTTGTCTGCGCAGGTTCCCCGCCCGCCCCGGCCAAAGCACAGAAATCAGAGAAAAGCGAGAAACCCGCAACAAGCGGGACCCGCTGAATTTCCAAAAAAGTTTATATAGTGAGAAGCGGTCCGGGAAAGGCCGTCAGAGCGGTTTTTTCACGGAGAAGACGCACCAGCGCCAGAGGTCCTGGATCTCGCCGGACGGCAGTATCTTGAAAGGATGGACGGCCCTGGCTTCGGCGGGGGCGTTGCGGAACAATTCCCTTATCTCGTGGCGGTGCAGGCTGGTGGTCTCGTAGCTGTCTATCCAGACATCTATGGATTCCCAGACGCGCAGTTCCTTCATTTCCAGGTCCACGAACCCGGCGTCCGTCAGGAGCCGCTTAAAATCCTCTTCCTGGAACATATTAAAGATAAGCGGCTGCTTCTTTTTGAAAACGCGGTACATCCACGGCCCGTCGGCCGCGCCGTAGGGCAGTATCTGCCCGACTATGAACTTACCGCCCGGCTTCAGCACGCGGTAAATTTCCGACACCGGCTTCTCCGGCCAGGGCAGCAGGTGCAGCACTTCCCGCGTGCAGACCAGGTCGAACTTGTTGTTTTCGAACGGGATATTATAAACGTTGCCCTGCCGCACTTCGTCTATGCGGGTACGCGCCAGCTCCACCATCTGGGGCGTCAGGTCCAGCCCCATCATCTTTTTAACGCGGCCCTTGAAAGAGGCGCCCACCACGCCGCTGCCGCAGCAGACGTCCAGCGCCAGCGCCTTCCGGTCGGGCTTGAAAAGCGCCGCGTGGGCCTTCAGCAGCTTCGCGTCGGTGATCCAGACCGCCGATTCGTGCCAATTCTTCGACCGCGCCCCGAACTGCTCTTTATAGACCTCTTCGTCGATTTTCCTGTCTATGCGCTGGAAGTAGATCTTTTCCGCTATCCGTTTCGCGGCGATCCTGGCTTTGCGCACCTCCAGGATCTTGTCGGCTATGACCGCGGCGATATGGGGGTTCTTTTTCAGGATGGCCAGGACCTGGGCGCAGACCGCGTCCTCTATCGCTTTAGAGCTGTCCGCGTTTGTGAGCCGCGTCTTGGTCTGCCCCTCGAAATTCGGATGGGCCAGTTTAAGGTCTATGACGGCGGTAAGGCCTTCAGACACCTCGTCCGGTTCCGCGGCCTCGCCGGGCCCGGCCAGCCGGCCCGTTTCCGCCATTACCCGGTTGACCGCGCGCGTGAGCCCCAGGCGGAACGCGGCTACGTGCGTGCCGCCGTGCACGGTGTTGACGCAGTTGACATAGGACCTGATGACCGGTTCCCTGTCGGTGGTCCACTGCAGGACTATATTGAGGGCAAGAGTTTTGTTGTCAAGCTTAACCGACAGCGGCTCCGCGAAAAGCGGCCGGGCGTCCTTGTTCAGCCTGGCGAGGAGCCCAAAGATCCCCGAGCGGTTCTTGAACGAAACCGTGCGCGAACCCCGCCCGCGGGCCAGCGTGAATTCCACTCCCGGGTTAAGGAAAGAAAGCTCCTCGAGGAATTGCGCGCAGAGCTCTTCATCGAAACATTTGAAGGTGCGGAAGATCTTCCTGTCGGGCCGGAAGGTGACGGCGGTCCCGCGCCCGGCCGCCTTGCCGGCGGCTTTCAGCGGGGCTTTAGGAACCCCGCGGCTGAATTCCTGGGTGTAACGCGTTCCCTTGCGGCGGATCTCCACCGTGAGCCGCTTCGAAAGGGCGTTCACGCAGGAAAGTCCAAGGCCGTGCAGTCCCGCGCTGA
>CAZJUL010000029.1:14283-16339 GCA_964549095.1 uncultured Elusimicrobiaceae bacterium | reverse complement strand
AGTTTTTCGCTGAAAGGCAGCGGCGACACCCGCAAAAACCTCCAGGATTTCGAGTACGCGTTGATAAGCGGCCTGGCCGCCGGCAGGCAGGCCCTTAAATTCGAGATAAAGGGAAAAGTGGCCGCGACCGGGCTCTGGGCTCCCGGGCGTTCCTTTAAGAACGAGACAGCTGTGATACTCAACGACATCGCGCTACAGCTGCCCAAGGTCGACCTCAAGGGCATGGCTACTTTCATCCCCGACAGCCGCATCAGGACCGGGCGGCAGTCGGACGAGGAGGCCCTTGCCCGGGAGGAGGAGCGCAATGCGCCGGTTACGGCCTCCGCGCCGACGCTCCGCGGCGAGATCAGCGTCAGGACCGCCAAGCCCGTACTGCTCTATTCCAACCTGGCCAAGGACCCGGTCCCGATCGGGCTGGAGATAAATTTAAAGATCCGGGCCAAGATCTTCCGCCGGATCGCCGCCATCGACCATATCAGGCTCTCGGGCCGCGCGGGCTCGCCTATCATGGACCTGGACGGACTGATCGTCTATAAGGCGGCCGAGGCGCAGATCTTCATCCGTCTCCACGGAACCGCCCAGAAGCCGAAGGTCAACTTCGAAAGCGAACCGCCGATGAGCCAGGGCGACATCATGGCCATGCTGCTCTTCGGCAAATCTCCCGGCAAGCTGGATTCCGACCAGCAGTCGAGCGCCGCCAACGTCCAGACCGCGGTATCCAACAGCGCTTTCGGACTGGCCTCGCTCTACCTGCTGGCCTCCACGCCGGTGGAATATGTCGGCTATGACCCCGTTTCAAGGGCCTACACGGTCAAACTCCGGCTCCCGGGCGGGACGATGCTGCAGCTGGGTTCGGACGGGGACAAGAAGGGCGTGCAGCTCCGAAGACGGATCGCCTCCCACCTGGCTATACAGACCGAACTCACCAACACCCAGACCCAGGGCAACATAGTCACGACCCTCCTGGAATGGTACGGCCGGAATTGATGAGGGATGAAGGGCGGAAACATATTTTATGAACTGGTTCCCGGACAGAAAACGGCTTCGGCAGGGGTTTGCGGATCACTGGGCCCTGGTCGGCCGGACATTTGAGGCCTGGAACGCCGACAACGGCCCGCGTATGGGCGCGGCGCTGGCTTATTACGCGCTGTTCTCCCTGGCGCCTGTCCTGATGATAGCCGTAGCCGTCGCGGGATCGGTTTACGGCGACATCTCCGCCCAGGACGAGGTAGTCAAACAAGCCCGTTATTACATCGGGACGAACGGCGCGCGGGCGGTCCGTTCCCTCCTGGGGTCCATGGCGGAGGTCAAGAACGGCTTCGGGGGCGCCATCGTCAGCGCGGCGGTGCTGGTTTTCGCGGCCTCGGGCCTGGTAAGCGAACTGCAGTCGGCGCTGAACGACATCTGGAAGGTAGAACCCGCGCCGCGGCCCTGGCTGGCCCTGGTCCGGCGGCGGGCCATTGCGCTGGGCTTCGTGCTCGGCGCGGGGCTCCTCCTCCTGCTGGAGCTGATAATGAGCGCGGTGATCTCCGCGCTCGGAGGGTACGTGAGTTCCAGGCTGCCCGTGCCGGAGGCTCTCCTGCACACGGCGGATTTCATCCTGTCCTTCGGCGCGGCCACGCTGTTATTGGCGTTCGTATATAAATACCTGCCAGATACCCGCATCTCCTGGCGGGACGTCTGGACCGGCGCCGGCGTAACGTCGGTACTGCTTACGCTGGGCAACCTGGCCATCGGCATCATACTGGGCAAAAGCGACCTCACTACGGCTTTCGGCGCCGGAGGTTCGCTGCTGCTGATAGTGGCCTGGATCTTCTACGGCGCGCAGCTCCTTTACTTCGGCGCCGAGTTCACGCACGCGCACGCCCTGGCCCGCGGGCTGACGGGGCCCGCGGCGCGGCCGGAGAAAAGCTGATCATGTTCATAATACCGCTTTTTAGTTTATAATGCAGGAAGGGAATAGATATGGAAACTATCACCTGGTTAAGGCAGTTCCGGGTCACAGGCTATGCCGTGTTCGATCTTGCGGCGGCATTTCTGGGGATGTTCCTGCTCA
>CAZJUL010000029.1:11660-14153 GCA_964549095.1 uncultured Elusimicrobiaceae bacterium | reverse complement strand
TCGGGGCGGGGACGGCGGGGCTTTTCGCGCGGCATTACGCGGCGAAGGAGGGGGCCAAAACCATAATACTGGACCCCGGCCCGCTGGGCACCACCTGCGCGCGCGTGGGCTGCATGCCTTCCAAGCTGCTTATAGCGGCCGCCGAGGCGGCGCACGGCGCCAGGCAGGCCGCCGCTTACGGGGTGAAGACCAGGGTCAGCGTGGACGGCGCCGAAGTGCTGCGCAAGCTAAGGAGCGGGCGGGACGCCTTTGTCGGCTCGACGATGGAGGAATACAACGAACTCCTGGCAAAAAAACAGCTGGTCAAGGAGCGCGCCGTGTTCACCGGCCCGCGCACGCTTACGGCCGGCGGCACGACCATAGAGTTCAAGGCCGCCGTTATTGCCACCGGCAGCGTAACCCTGGTGCCGAAGCCGTACCGGGGCTATCCGGAGTTCCTGCTTACCCGCGAGAATATTTTTGAGCTCAAGAAGCTTCCCTCCAGCCTGCTGGTAGTTGGGGCGGGGCTTATCGGGCTGGAGCTGGGGCAGGCGCTCAGCCGCCTGGGGGTAAGGGTAACCGTGCTGGGGCTGGACCGCCTGCTGGGCCCGCTTACGGACCCGGCGCTGCGCGAGGAGGCGATAAAAATATTTTCCACCGAGCTGGATCTCTGCCCGCATCATCAGTTGGCGGGCCTGAAGCGGGAGGGGAAACTGCTGCGCGTCTCCTACAAGGACGCCGCAGGCAAAAAGCGCTCCGGGGCCTTTGATGGTGTGCTGGTAGCCGCCGGGCAGCGGCCCGCGCTGGATAATTTAGGCCTGGAAAAGACCGGGATGCCGCTCGACGGCCGCGGCCTGCCGCAAGCCGATACCGGCACTATGCGCGTCGGCTCTACCCGTTTCTTCATAGCGGGCGATGCGGACCCCTTCCGCCCGTCCCAGCATGAAGCCGCTTTCGAGGGCCGGGTGGCCGGGCGCAACGCGGCCCGCTATCCTAGGGCGGAGGCCGGGCGGCGCTATTGCCAGCTGGCCATCGCCTTCACCGACCCGCAGCTCGCCGTGGTCGGCAAAGCGCACAGGGAACTGGCGCCCGGAGCCTTCTGCTGCGGCGAGCTGGAGTATAAAGATCTGGGCCGGGCGCGCATTATGAACGCCGGCCGCGGCAGGCTGAAGGTTTATGGCGGGAAGCGCACGGGGCTGCTGCTCGGCGCGGAGATAGCCGGGCCGCGCGCGGAGCACGCGGCGCATCAGCTGGCCTGGTGCATCGAGAAGAAAATGACGGTATCGGAGATGCTGCGCCTGCCGGCGTACCACCCCGTCCTGGAGGAGGGACTGCGCGAAGCGCTGAAAGACCTGTCCGCCAAGCTGCGCGGCCGCGCGCCCTGCGCCTGTGAAAGCTTTGATGCCCGCAAGGATGGCTGGACAAGGTAAGTCTTGACCCGGGTCGTTAATAACGCCATAAAAAAAGGCTTTGACCTTGAGAAAGGGAACGGCGCGGCTTAACCGTTTTCAGGCTATGCCCGGATCGTTAAGAATTTTCATGACCCCTCCTTAAAAGTTCTTTGCCGATCCCAGGAATCATACACATCTCGCGCCAGCCCGCGCGATCAGTAAAACCCCCTGATATTATTGGTGAAAATACCTGTTTTAGCCGTATTTACAAAGGGAGATGCCGGAAGTTCAGCTATGAGCAGGGTAGGGGGAACGGCACTCCTTGCGGATATTACTTATTGCCGCGCGTATAATTCCGTATTGTGGGCGTATGTGGGGTAAGGATACTATAGGATATGGGCGCAGGGCTGAAGTTATGCCGGGGCCGTATGATGCGCATGGTTACAGGCTGACAAGTCGGAGGCAAAACAATGGACGAAAAAAAACTTACCACCAACGCGGGCGCGCCCGTGGCGGACAACCAGAACACAATGACGGCGGGCAAGCGGGGCCCGGCCCTGCTCCAGGACGTGTGGCTGCTTGAAAAGCTCAGCCACTTCGACCGCGAGGTGATACCGGAGCGGCGCATGCACGCCAAGGGCTCCGGGGCCTACGGCACTTTTACCGTGACCCGCGACATAACCCGCTACACAAAGGCGAAGATCTTCTCGGAGGTCGGCAAAAAGACCGGCTTGTTCGCGCGCTTCTCCATAGTGGCCGCGGAGCGCGGCGGGGCGGACGCCGAGCGCGACATCCGCGGCTTCGCCCTGAAATTTTACACAGAGGAGGGGAACTGGGACCTGGTAGGCAACAACACCCCGGTATTCTTCATGCGCGACCCGCTGAAGTTCCCGGACCTGAACCACGCCATAAAACGCGACCCGCGCACCAACCTGCGCAGCGCGCGCAATAACTGGGATTTCTGGAGCTCGCTTCCCGAGGCGCTGCACCAGGTCACCATAACCATGAGCGACCGCGGCCTCCCGTATTCCTACCGGCACATGCACGGCTTCGGCAGCCATACTTTCAGCCTGCTGAACGCGAAGAACGAAAGATACTGGGTAAAGTTCCACTTCAAAACGCA
>CAZJUL010000029.1:0-11650 GCA_964549095.1 uncultured Elusimicrobiaceae bacterium | reverse complement strand
CTTGTAACACAGCAAGGCATAAAGAACCTTACCGACCAGGAGGCTGAAATCCTGATCGGAAAAGACCGCGACAGCAACCAGCGCGACCTCTACGAGAGCATAGAGCGCAAGGACTTCCCGAAGTGGACCATGTTCGTGCAGGTAATGCCGGAAAAGGACGCGGCAAAACTGCCCTACCACCCCTTCGACCTGACCAAGGTCTGGTTCCACAAGGATTACCCGCTGCTGGAAGTGGGCGTGCTGGAACTGGACCGCAACCCGGAGAACTACTTCGCCGAGGTGGAGCAGTCCGCTTTCAACCCGGCCAATATCGTGCCCGGCATCGGTTTTTCTCCGGACAAGATGCTTCAGGCGCGCCTGTTCTCCTACGGCGACGCGCAGCGCTACCGCCTGGGAGTGAATCACCACCTTATACCGGTGAACGCATCCCGCTGTCCTTTCCACAGCTTCCACCGCGACGGGGCGATGCGGGTGGACGGCAACCACGGCGGCGCCATAAGCTACGAACCCAACAGCTTCGGAGAATGGAAGGACCAGCCGGACTTCGCCGAGCCCCCGCTTGCGCTTGAAGGGGCCGCGGACCGCTGGGATCACCGCGAAGATACGGACTATTACAGCCAGCCGGGCAAATTGTTCCGGCTGATGAGCCCCGCACAGCAGCAGGCGCTGTTCGAGAACACCGCACGCGCGCTGGGCGACGCGCCGCAGGAAATCAAGCTGCGCCACATCGGGAACTGCATGAAAGCCGATACGGACTACGGCAACGGGGTGGCCAAGGCGGCGGGGATAACACTGGCCGAATTCGCGCAGGTCTGAGAACGGAACGTTATCAGGGTTAAGGAGATAATAATGATAAGTAAAAAAATGGAAGAGATACTGAATAAACAGATGAACGCGGAGTTCTATAACTCCAGCCTCTACCTGGCCATGGCGGCCTGGTTCGAGGGGCAGAACCTGCCGGGGCTGGCGCACTGGATGGAGGTGCAGGCCGGGGAAGAGCGCGGCCACGCCATGCGTTTCTATAACCATATAAAGGAGCGCCGCGGCGTTATACTGGTGTCGGGCGTGGACGCGGTGCCGGTAAATTACAAGAGCCCGCTGCACGCTTTTGAGGCCGCTTACGCCCACGAGGTGAAGGTGAGCGCGGCCATCGATAAAATAGTGGAAGCCGCCGGCGCGGAGAAGGACTTCGCCACCGCGGTTATGCTGCAGTGGTTCGTGAGCGAGCAGGTGGAAGAAGAAGCCAGCACGGACGCCGCAGTGCAGCAGCTGAAGATGGCCGGCGAGTCCAAGGGCGGCCTAATGCAGATAGACCACCACCTGGGCAAGCGCAAAGCCGGCTGAGGAATAGCGGGCCGGATATGATAAAAGAAGCGGTCATGCTGTTCGCATTAACGACAAACCTCCCGGCGGCGGGCTCAGCCCGCGGCCAGGAAGCAAAACAAGGAGAAACTATGTCATCAACAGTGTCAACGAAGTTGTCAACGACGCAAACCTACAAAGCGGCGGAGTTCCCGCGGCTTTCACAAACGCCCGGCTTAAGCGCCCAGCTTATAGCCAGCCACCTCAAGCTCTACCAGGGCTACGTCAGCAATACGAACGCCCTGTCGGAGAAGCTCGCGGCGATGCTCGCCGAAGGCAAAGAGAAAACGGCCGAATACTCGGAGCTCAAAAGGCGCTTCGGCTGGGAATTCAACGGCATGCGCCTGCACGAGCTTTATTTCGGTAACCTGGATTCCGACGGCGGCCCGCGCCAGACCGACCGGGTCTATCAGAAGATACAGGAAGACTTCGGCTGCTTCGAGGCCTGGCAAAAGGATTTCACGGCGACCGGGCTTATGCGGGGCATCGGCTGGGCCGTCCTGTACCAGGACTCCGTGTCCGGCAGGCTGTTCAACGCCTGGATAACCGAGCACGACGGGGGCCACCTGGCCGGCGGGACGCCGCTGCTGGTGATGGACGTGTTCGAACACGCCTACATCGCCGACTTCGGGCTGGAGCGCGCCAAATATATCGAGGTGTTCTTCAAAGCGATAGACTGGGAAGAGGTCGATAAGCGCTGCCTGAAATAAGCCCGGAAATTCCCCGGAAAACGCGGCCCGCTCCCGCCGGAGGCCGCCGCTTGTAAAAAAGCGCGAAGCTTTTTTGCATAGTCTTGTTCACCGCAACAGGAGGACCTTATGCCCTACATCGATGCCGGAGCGGAAAACTCAGGCAGTATCGATCTCTATTACGAGGATCTCGGCGCCGGCGAGCCGGTCGTGCTTATCCACGGCTGGCCGCTGAGCGGCGCTTCCTGGGAGAAGCAGGTTACGGCCCTGCTGGGCGCGGGGTACAGGGTTATAACTTACGCCCGCAGGGGGTCCGGCCGATCCGCAAGACCTTCCGCGGGATACGATTACGACACCCTCGCCCAGGACCTGCACAGGCTGATAATGAAGCTCGATCTGCGTAATGCCGCGCTGGCCGGTTTCTCCATGGGCGGCGGCGAAGTGGCCCGCTACCTGGGCCGCTACGGGGCGGACCGCGTGAACAAGGCGGTTTTCATCTCCTCCGTCCCGCCTTTCCTGCTGAAAACGGCGGACAATCCGGAGGGAGTGGATGTCGGCGTCTTCGACGGGATAAGGTCGGCCCTCGCCGCGGACCGGCCGGCGTTCCTTGCCTCCTTTTTCGCGGATTTCTACAACTTCGACCTCCTCGGCGGCAAGCTTATCAGCGAGCAGGCCGTCCGGGCTAACTGGAACGTGGCCGTCGGCGCTTCGGCCAAAGGCACCTTCGACTGCGTCGCGGCCTGGGGAACCGATTTCCGCAAGGACCTCGCACAGATCACCGTGCCCACGCTGGTGATCCACGGCTCGGCCGACCGCATCCTTCCCATAGCCGCCACCGGGACCCGCACGCATAAGGCCGTCAAGGACGCCCGCCTGGCGGTAGTGAAGAACGGGCCGCACGGCCTGATCTGGACCCACGCGGAGGCAGTGAACGACGCGCTGCTGAGGTTCCTGGCCGCGGACAACGCGACGGCGCATAAGGCCGCTGGACTCCTCGCGGAGGGGAGACCGGCATAAGACGCGCGCGGCAGAGGAGTTCAGCATTATGACAGGTTCAGAGATCACGGTAGGCGAATACCTGCTGTTCAGGCTGAAAGAGATAGGGGTCGGGCACATCTTTGGCGTGCCGGGAGATTTCGTGCTGGGCTTCTTCAACCAGGTCTTGAAGAGCGAGGTGACGTATGTAGGCGCCTGCAATGAACTCAACGCGGCTTACGCCGCCGACGGCTATGCTCGCATCCGGGGCGTCGGCGCCTTTGCCTCTACCTTCGGCGTCGGGGAGCTGAGCGCCGTAAACGGCGTGGCCGGAGCGTTCGCCGAAAAAGTGCCGGTGGTGGTGATAACCGGCTCGCCCGCGACGATCAATTTCCGAAGACGGCCGCTGCTGCACCACACCCTGGGCGATTATCAGATCCCTTTGAGAATATACGAGAAGATCACCGCCGCCTCGACACAGCTCAGGGACGGTGAAACTGCCCCGGCAGAGATAGACCGGGTCCTGTCGGCGTGCCTTTCCCGCCAGCAGCCGGTCTATATCAGCCTTCCGGCGGATGTCGTGACGATGAAATGTAATTGGCCCGGCCCCTTCCTCTTCCCGGCGCCGCCCCCCGGCGATCCGGCCGCGCTCGGCGAGGCGCTCAGGGAAGCGCTCGGGATGCTGAAGAAAGCGAAGAAACCGGTCGTGATCGCCGACGTGGAACTGATACGCTTCAAACTGCAGAAGGAATTCGCCCGTTTCCTGTATAAAACCGGATTGCCGTACGTCACCACGATGCTGGGAAAGGCCGTCCTTTCAGAGCGGCACCCGCAATTCATCGGCCTCTTTCAAGGAGACCGGAGCCGCGACTATGTACGGCAGCGGGTAGAGTCCGCGGACTGCATTTTGCAGCTTGGGGCCCTGCTGACAGATTTTAATACGGGCGGCTTCACTACGAACTTCGAGGACTCGAAGACTATCAGCGCGAACCTCCGCTCTGTAAAGATAAAAAGCCATTATTACGAGAACGTCTGCCTCCGCGATATTATCCGCGGGCTGACGGCAAAGCTTCCATTAAGGGCTCCCGCGACCCTGGATATCCAATGCGCCTCCGGGAGCTGTGTGCACCGGGATACGGAGCCGTACCGGCCTCTTGCGGCGAGACCGCTCAGCATCAGGCGCTTTTTCGACCGAATGAGCCATTTTATAAAAGACGGGTCCATCGTCGTCGCCGAGACGGGCGTATCCCTTTTCAGCGCCGCGGAGATGCTGATGCCGGAAGGGGCGGCCTTCATAGGGCAGACTTTTTACGGCTCTATCGGCTATTCGGTCGGGGCCACACTGGGCGCAGGCCTGGCGGCGCAGGACCGGCCTTTAGTGCTGTTCGTGGGGGACGGCTCTTTCCAGGTCGCCTGCCAGGAACTTTCTACGATGATCCGGAACGGGCTCAACCCGGTGATATTCCTCATCAATAATGACGGCTATACTATAGAGCGCGTGATCGTAGACCGGCCCTACAACGATATCCAGCCCTGGCATTATCATAAGCTCGTGGAAGTGTTCGGTGGAGGGCTCGGCCTTGATGTCGGCACGGAAGGGGAACTTGAAGAGGCGCTGGGCAGGGCCGCCGCGGCGGACGGCCTCGTATTCATCGAGATACACACAGGGCGGCTGGACGCGCCGGAATCCCTTCTGAGCGCGGGCCGGTCAATGGCAAAGGCAAATCACCTGGCGTGACAGGGGACGGTCCCCGCAGCGCCCGCAGTATAAATATATTTCTCCGGAGGATCGGTATGAATATCGCAAAACGCCGGGAAGTGCGGTTTTTCCTCATATTGCTGGCTGCGGGGGCGGCCGGGATGATACTGAAAGAGGCGGTCGCCCCGGGAATAGTGCGCCGGAGGGTGATCTCGGCGGTCCGGGACAACTGCAAAACCTGTGAACTGTCGCTCGGCCGTGTCCGCGTTTCGCTTCTGCCGCCTGCGCTGAGCGCCAGGGATATCCGTTTCAGCGGTGGAACGCCGAACGCCACCGTCGTTAAAGCCGAAGCGGAGCGCGTTTATGTGCCGTTATCGCTTTTCCAGCTTTTCAAGAACCGGTTCCGGCTGGGCCGCATAGAGATCGAAAAGCCGGCGGTCACGGTGACGGAAGGAGATTTGTACGGGCCTGCTTCGGCCGAAGGCGGGGGGAAGGGTCCCGATCTTGAAATAAAAAGCATAAAGATAAAGAACGGATCCTTTGTTTACATCCGGGAATATCCCGGAAGAAAGGGGATCCTGGCCGTCTCGCGGATAAACGCGTCCGCGGGTCCGATCGGCAGTTCGGCCCGGCTCCGTGGCGAAAAGGCCGCGGGAACCGCGACCGGCCTGCTGGAGGAGTCCGGGAAGTTCCGGCTGGAAGTTGGGGCCATGATCTTCGCCAAGGTCCCGGATATAGATGTCAAAATGGAGATCGCGGGGCAGGAATTGGCCAGCCTGGACCGGTTCTTCAAGCCGAGCGACGGCATAGAGCTGAAGGGCACGATCCTGGAAGGCCGCAGCGCCGTGGTGATCCGGGGCGCGCGCCTCAGCGCTACCTCTTTTGTGCGCTACCGGGGGCTGAGCGTGAAGATCAAAAAGTACAAGGAGCGCGGCGCGCTTTCCGCCTTCTTCCAGAATTTCTTTGCTTCCGTAACGATGGGGAAGCAGAACGCGGACGGGGCTGATTACGACCGGCAGGAAACGGCGGAGCTGGAGCGGAAGCCTAAAGAAACCCTCATCAGCTTCGCCCTGAGAGGGATGAAAGAGTCCGCGATGAAAGTGTCCGCCAAGGCCGCCAAGGCCGACAAATGATCCCGGCGCCTTCCGGGCGGGATGGCCGATAATAACAGGCTGCCGGGGTAGTTGCTTAAATCAACTTTTTCGCAAATGGTCCTTTATGCGGTTCACTTCGAGGTAGATCTTTTTTAACTCCGTTTTCTTCAGGTCCAGCTCGCGCATGGTGTGATGGAGATGGTTCTCAAGCTCCATCCTGGTCCTGGCCAGCGCTTTCTGGTGCGCTATTACCGGCGTTTTTTTGAAGACGGAGTCCAATCGCTTTTTAAGCGTATTCTGCTCGTTCGCTTTTTCCCGGAGCATTGCGCTGATCTGAAGCGTTTTCTCCTGGGCTGTCGTGATAAGCAGGCCTAGGCGTGCGCGGTTCTCGGTCAGTTCGCCGTGATGGCCGGATTCAGCTCTCAGTCTTTCCGTCCATAGCCCGCGCTGTTTTGAGTGCATGTCTTTTGCCGGTGTTTTCTGCATACCAAGTCCCTCCTGTGTGTGCGTGCATCCAGGCCTGTCCGGCCTGGTCCGTGCAGATCATTTCCTGCGCCAAATAGAAGTATAGCCCTTCCCGGCGGCGGCAGCTATTCGGAATTCTGCTCGGTCCGCTAGGTAGTATTACTGGCTGCGCTGTCCCTCAATACGAAAAAGAGAGCCCGGCGAACCCCCTGCGCCCGAATTTATTGAACCGCAGCAGGGTTTCCCCGTAGCCGTACCAGTATTGAATGTACAGGGCGAAATTCATCTTCGGGATCTGCTGCCGGAACTCGAACAGATAAGAATCTTTGCGATGATCGCGGAATATCGGGGTCCTTATATCCAGCTGGTGGTTCTTCAGGCTCCCGCCCCAGATAAAGTTCCTTACGCTTATGCCGAGCTCCCCG
The DNA here is from genome assembly GCA_964549095.1 of uncultured Elusimicrobiaceae bacterium. GTDB lineage: Bacteria > Elusimicrobiota > Elusimicrobia > Elusimicrobiales > UBA9959 > JAHJSU01. The sequence continues at coordinate 4,941 of CAZJUL010000029.1, read as the reverse complement.
CGCCCCATGTAGTCGAGGAATTTGTCGCCCCTGCCGAGGGCTTTAAGATAGTCGTCCTGGTCGGAACACCCCGAGGCTGACCAGAACTTGACATACAGCGACGCTTTGTCCGTCAGAAAGGAATCGGCTATTTCCAGTTTTTCCTTTGACCCGAGGCCGAACCTGAGCATGAGATATTGCCTGTTCCAGCTTCTCGACTGCGCGTCGACGAGGCCGTTGGATTCGTGCTCGAGGGGGCTTACGACTATGCTGCGCAGTTTAAACCGGCCGAGGAGTTTGGTATTGATAGGATAATCCAGGAAAAACTCCGGGTTGTAATTGGTTTCCTCGAAAGGCATCGAAGGCTGTCCTGCGTTCCAGAGGGACTTCTGGGTATAGCCGATATAGGCCGGGAAGAGATTGTATTTGAGCACGTATAAGTTGGCCTTCAGCAGGCGGAATTTCATGCTCAGCTGGAACTTGACCTGCGCGCGCTCGTTGCCGGGCCACTGGTTGATGGAAAAATAATTGACCTTGTGGGCGGAAACGGGTCTGTCCGTTTTTTTGCCGAAGTAGGCGCTTTGCGGCGATCCCTGCTGCAGCTCGGTGGGCAGGGCGTCTTCAGGATTGTTGACGTCCTGAGTATCCGCGGCAGCGGCCTGTGGGACAGCTGCCACGGGAGCATTCTGCGCGCGGATCCAGCCTCCGGCGCCGTTGGCGGCGATAAGCAGCGCGGCGATAAAAGCGGTATTTGATATTCTCATGGCTTTTTGGCGAAGATGTTCCTGAGACGCATCAGCAGGATCTCTTTTTTTACCGGCTTGCGTATGTAATCCAGCGCCCCGAGCGCCAGCCCCCGCTCTTCCGCCGCCTCATCCTGGTCCTGCGCGGTAAGGAACACCACGTCCGTGGTAATGTTCTTCTGGCGGAGGATCTCGAGCAGGCGGAGCCCGTCCAGGTTCGGCATATCTATATCGGAAAGCACAAGGTCGTACTTCTGGACGCTGAGCTGCATTATGGCCTCTATGCCGTCTTTCACCGCCGTGACCTCATAGCCCGCGGACGCGATGACCTTTTTAGCCAGCAGCAGTATGTCCGGATCGTCGTCCACTACCAGGATCTTTCTAGGCTTTTCCGCCTGAAGGACCGCCGGAGCGCGCTTTTGCACGCCGATGTATACGGGCTCTTCGGCGGGGACGATGACGGGCGCGGCTGCGGGCGCGGGCTCGGCCCGGGCCGCTGGACTTGCCGCGGGCGGGTCCGCGGGTGCGTTCGCAGGCGGGGTCAACAGGACCGCGTCTTCCGGCTCGGACGACGGCTCCGCACCGATGTCTTCGGCCAGGACTTTTTCATAGGCGTCGCGGAAGGAAGTTATGCCCCCGGCCACCTTGCCGAGCGCGGAATCGGTGATCAGTGTCACCTTCCCGCGCCGCAGGGATTCGCGTATGTTCTGGATGGTGTCTCCCTGGCGTATCTTTTCCGACACTTCGGGGGTCATTATCAGTATCTCGTAAACGGCTTCCCGGCCGTTATACCCCGAATTATTGCAGGCGATGCAGCCAACGGGACGCCCCGTCTGGAGCGGCGCGGGGCAGTTCAGCCTGGAAAAAACACGATTGATCTCCGCATCCGCCGGTTTCATGACCCTGCATTTAAGGCAAAGGCGTTTTATGAGGCGCTGGGAGACTACCGCCAGCATGGTATAGGCGATCTGGGCCCGCGTTACGCCCAGCCGCTCCAGGCGGAAAACCGCCGTGGTGGCGTTGGACGTATGGATAGTGCTTATGGTCAGATGGCCCGTGCTCGCAAAATCCAGGGCCGTCTGGGCCGATTCCTTGTCGCGGATCTCTCCCATGAAGAGTATGTCGGGGTCCTGGCGCACGGAGGACTTGAGCAGGGCATCGAAGGTCGCGCCGGCTTTTTCGTTCACCTGCTGCTGGTTCGCGTTGGGAATGCGGAACTCTATCGGGTCCTCGACGGAAATAAGGCTGCGCCGCTGGGAGTCCATGCTGGACAGGAAGCTGTAAACGGTGGTGGTCTTGCCGGAACCGGTAGGGCCGGCTATGATTATCATGCTCTGGTTCTTGGCCGAAAGCTGCTTCATCATGGCTACCTGCGCGGGATCCATGCCCAGTTCGGACAGGGTCTTGGGCTTGGCATAGGGCTCTATGAGCCGCACCACCATGCTTTCCCCGTAGTTCGCGGCCGTGGTCGCCAGGCGGAGCGTAAATCGCCTTTCGCCCATAGAGGCGACAAAAGCCCCGTCCTGGGGGCGGCGTTTTTCGGCTATGTCCAGGCCGCCGAGGACTTTAAGCCGCGTCAGCATCTTGACCGCGGAGTCTTTTTTGAGCTTGGTGAATTCCCTGAGGTCCCCGTCTATCCTGAAACGGATAGCCGTGAACAATTCTTTTGGCTCTATGTGTATGTCGCTGGCCCGCCCCTGTATGGCCGATTCGATCAGTTTGGCTGTCATATACTTGACGGAGCTTTCCTCGGCCTGCGACAGCGCGACGCCTTTTGCGGTAGAATCCCCGACCTCTTCGGGCCTCATGGAGAGGCCGTCCGTTCTCGCCTCGGCGTCCCCGCCGGATTCCTGTCCGAAATGGTAGAGGTTCGCTATGGAATCCGGGTCCGATACGGCGAGCGAATAGGGATCCTGGACCAGCTGCTTCAGGGATTCCACTAGCTCGAAGTCGAAAGGGTTGGGCAGCACCACCAGCAGGCCTTTCTCGTCGTCGAACATGGCTACGATGTTGTTGGCCCGCGCGAACTTGACCGGGAACACGCCCAGCTTGATGGCGTCCGGGTTCAAGATAGAAATGAAGGGCAGTTTCAGGAACCCGGCTATGGTCTTGGCCGCCGCCGTCCGGGATAATTTAAGCTGTCCGAGCACCTTGTAAACGTCGGCGTGGGACATTTTGTTCACAGCGTCCCGGTCCAGCTCTCCGGGGCCTCCCGCGACCAGCAGCGACTGCCGGAACGCCTTTATGGACCCGGGATCCCCGGCGTGCGGTTTAGGCGCTGAGGGCGTTTCCCATTTAAGTTTCTGGGCAAGGTGGTGGTTGATCACGGCAACAAGGCCGCTCTTCTCGAACGGTTTTGAAATGAAATCCGCCGCGCCCAGCGAGAGCGCCTTCACCTTGTCGGAGTGCTGGTTCAAGGCGGTAAGGAAGATCACCGGCACTTCCAGGGTGTCCGGATTCCTGCGCAGCTCCGCGCAGACATCGTAGCCGCTGAGCTCCGGCATCATAACGTCCAGCAGTATGAGGTCGGGCTTCAGCCTGGCGGCGGCAGTAACGGCGCCTTTCGGGTCGTCGAGCGTGGTGACCTCGAACCCGGCTTTCGTAAGGGTCAAAGTCAGGAGCTGCAGTATGTCCTTATCGTCATCCACGCAGAGCAGCTTACTCATACGCTACTTCCAGGTTCTCGATATAGTCCTTGAGCTCCACCAGGCGCGCGGCGACACCCGCGGCGTCGCCGGTCCGGGACAGGGTTTCCACCTGTTTTCCAAGCTCGGAGAGGCGGTCAAAGCCATAGCCGCCGCCGGAGCCGGCGAGCTTATGCCCGGCTTTCCTTAATGACTCCAGGTCCCCGGCCAGCTGGGCAGCGAAAAGTTCCGGGATCTCCTTGCGCCTGCTTTCAAGATAGCCGGGCACGATATCCTGGAGGTCTTTATCGATAGAAACCTTGTATTTAGCCATAATATTCCTTTTTCTCAGCCTAAGGAGCCTGTCCGGCTTTAAGCGCAACCCGGTTTTGCCCGGCCGGCGGCGAAACCCACAAGGTAGGCGTAGAAAGTGTTCTTCCTCAGGGGCTTGGTCAGGTAATCGTCGCAGCCGGCTTTAACGGCCCTGTCCACGTCTTCGTGCATGGCCATGGCCGTAAGGGCCACCACCTTAGTCCGGGCGCGCTTTTCCGAGGCTTCCAGTCCGCGCAGCTTGACGGTGGTCTCGAACCCGTCCATCTCCGGCATCTGGATGTCCATGAAAACTATATCGTAGGTACCGGTCCTGAATTTTTCCAGCGCGTCAAAGCCGTCAACGGCCAGCTCCAGCCTGACTTTCGACCCCTTCAGGAACGAGCTTATCAGGATCCTGTTGTCCTCGGAGTCATCCACCACCAGCGCGGCGAGCGCGGGCAGGTCTTCTTTCGCGTACAGGGGCGCTTTTTGCGGCGCGGCGGCCGGGGCGGCTTTTCCCCCGGCCAGCATTTCAAGGGCGCCGTCCAGCAGCGTCTGCTTTTTTACCGGCTTCATTATATACGTATGGACGCCTATCGCGCGAAAGTCCTCCTTTCTCAGGCGTATAGCGTCTGAGGCTGTCAGCGCCAGGGCGGGTTTGGGGCTTATGGAAGCGTCCGCCATCAGGCGGCGGCAGAACTCGTAGCCGTCCATGCCGGGCATATTGAAGTCCACGAAGACCCCGTTAAAGGGCGCGCCCTTACGCTGCTCCTCCAGGACTTTGGCCAGCCCGTCTTCCCCGCCGGCGGCGCACTCGCAGGCGGAGCCCCAGCTCTGCGCAATATCCCTTATTATTATCCGGTTCACCTGGTTGTCGTCCACGGCCAGGAACCGCCGCCCTTTCAGCTCCTTTATGTCCGCTTTAGGAAGGTAAACGGCCCGCTTGTCTTTCTGCGCCCACAGGCCGGCCGTGAAGTGGAAGACCGTGCCGACACCGGGTTCGCTTTCCACCCATATCTTCCCGCCCATCAGTTCCACCAGCATTTTAGAGATGGGCAGCCCCAGCCCCGTGCCGCCGTATTTGCGCGTGGTGGAGGCGTCGGCCTGCGAGAACTTTTCAAAAATAGAGGCCTGTTTGTCGGCCGGTATGCCGATGCCGGTGTCGCGCACCGAAAACAGAAGTTCGAGGCGGTCCCCGTCCGCTTTTTGGGTTTTCACGTCCAGCGAGATCCAGCCTTTTTCCACGAACTTCACGGCGTTGCCCAGGAGGTTGATGAGCACCT